>NZ_PPAF01000039.1 GCF_002913045.1 Campylobacter concisus
CAGCAGAAGCTATAAATTTAGCCTCAAGCGACGAAACTACAACGTATCCGCCCTCTTTTGTGAAATTTAGCCCAGCCTGAAAAACTGCTTCGCTTCTGGCTCGTTCGCAAAATTTCATGTAGTTTGTATGATAGACTATACCACCCGCATCGGTATCTTCGTAGTCGATTCGTATTTTCACGGTATTTCCTTAGACTTTTACATTAAGCCCAATTTTACTAAATTTTCTTAATAGCCCCATTATATCCGCCTCTTTTCCCTCCTGAGCACTACTCAATTCATAGCTTACTTTTGCGTTATCTCCGATTACGCCGCTTATCATCTTAATCCTTTTAATCCTTTCTATCCACGCTCTTTGCGTTAATTTTCATCATCGCTTCAAGTTCTTCGAAATTTTTTTTAGTATGTATCTTTAGCCCTTTGTCGTTTTTTCTTTTTTTACCCTGCCTCTTTTGCTTTCTCTTTTTTTCTTCCATTATCTTT
>NZ_PPAF01000040.1 GCF_002913045.1 Campylobacter concisus
AAGAGCTAAGAGCTAAGATGATAGAGAGAGCAGGTGGTGCTAAGCTAATGGGCGCTAATAAAACACGTGGTAAGGTGAGCGATGAGAAGCTTCTTGAATATGCAATAGATTGGAGTAATGTCGTAAGATTTGCAACTCCGATTTTTGAAGGCGTTAAAGCTGACGAATATGCAAAACTATTTGTGTTGGCAAAGATAGATAGCGACGGTAAAACTGAACTATATGACGGACGCACAGGCTCAAAGATAAGAGAACGGGTTAATGTTGGTTGTATGTATATGCTAAAACTTCACCACTTGATTGATGAGAAAGATCACGCGAGAAGTACTGGACCATATAGACTTGTTAGACAACAACCAGTCGGAGGTAAGGCGCTGTTTGGTGGTCAAAGGTTAGGTGAGATGGAGGTTTGGGCACTTGAGGCTTACGGTGCTGCTCATACACTAAGAGAGATGATAACTGTAAAATCAGACGATGTTGAGGGTAGACTTTCTGCAGACAAAGCCTTAACAAGAGGTG
>NZ_PPAF01000041.1 GCF_002913045.1 Campylobacter concisus
AGGTGGATGTCATAAGTTCGAGTCTTATAGCGACCACCATTTTAGGTGCAGCGGTAGTTCAGTTGGTTAGAATGCCGCCCTGTCACGGCGGAGGTCGCGGGTTCGAGCCCCGTCCGCTGCGCCATCTCTAAACCTTAGTTTAAGGTTATTATAAATTTTCTTATTATTGAGTGATAAAATTTAGATTTTAAGATTATTAGTTCTAAAATTAGGCTTTATATTTTGTATTATGGTTTTTGCCTCGTTAGCTCAGTTGGTAGAGCATATCACTCTTAATGATGGGGTCGTAGGTTCGAGGCCTACACGGGGCACCATCCATTTTGGCCCATTCGTCTAGCGGTTAGGACACCAGCCTCTCACGTTGGTAACACGAGTTCGAGTCTCGTATGGGTCACCATTTTTCTAATCCTTTTTTCTTTTTAATTTGCTACACAGAAATTTTTATAGAAAATTTCTTAAAAATGTATACTTATTTGCTTGGCAAATTGCTATTAAAAACGTAAAAATCAATTTTTATAATATTGTGCTTAATGAGTGTGTATTAAGCGATAAATTCTAGAAGTTAGCTTGTAGTAAGCTAAAAAATCTTTATAAATATAATAAAAGTACATCATAGAAACGTGATTACATAGCGTTACAAGTTTTTTGCTTTGATCTACTGGGCAAAATTCATTAAGTATTTTTAATTTTTAAGCTTATAAATCGTAAAACAGCCTACATTTGTTAATAAAGAAAGGTGCTTAAAATTTAAGATCATACCAGCCAGGATTCATGCGTAAAAATATATTAGGGCTTAAGATAAAATATAGTTCTTTTTGTAATAAAGAGCATTTGATGGCAATATAGAAAATTAAATACGTAATTAAAGAAAGCTTGGCTTAAATAGCAAAAATAAAGCCTACTAATTTTAAACTTAAATATAAAACTAGCAAAACAAGCTATCTTTTTGTATTTAGTTTTTGCCTATCATATCAAGCTTAGCTTTGCAAGCATCTTTATACGGGCTTACAAAATTTGAGTCAGAGCACTCATTTAAATAAGGCCTAGCCAACTTAAACTGCTTTTGTCTTATATAAATTTCGCTTATCAAATTTAAAGCGTGTAAGCGATCTTCTGGCTCAAGCTTCATGTTTAGTATAAATTTCGCCTCGTCAAGTGCCTCACTTAGGTTATCTGTCTTTAGTGAAGCTTCTGAGTAGTTAAAATTTATCTTTGGTGAAAATGTATTTATCTTGGCTTTTGTTTGTAGTTCAAGAGCTTTTTTAGCATACGTTGTAGCGATGGCGTAGTCATTACTTTTCATCGCATAGTCACTTATAGCTGTATATGCTTCGATAATCTTAAAGTCTTGGCCTCTTAGCTGTTCGATAGCACTAATGGTTGAGATCGCCTCCGTAAAGCGTTTTAATGCAAGCAATGAGTAAAATCTGTCAAAAAGAGATGGTGTTGGATCTGAGTATTCGACTGATGAGCCAAGTGAAAGTGCGTCATTTGCAGCAATGATCGCATGCTCGTAGTCTTTATTTTTATATAAAATTTTGCTCAAATTTACCAGCCACTCGACTCTATCTTCTAAATTTTCATCTTTTGCATGAGCTTTTGCCAGCTCAAGTGCATCGTTGTAGCGGGCCGTTCTGTAATAGCAGTTAAAGAGCTTAAATTGCGGTAATGAGATTTTATTTATATCGTAGTTTTCAAGCAAATTTATAACAGCCGTGCAATCATCTTTCATAAAATACTCTTTTGTAAGCTCTAGCGCAGCCTCATTTATCAGCTCCATTGCCTTACTTAAATTTCCATCTTTTGCCATGGTTTTGTAAGATAGTGCATCGGAGAATTTACGCTCTTTAATATCCAGCTCAAGCTCGCTTATTAAAGCCTTTTGGCTAATATTTGTCCCAGCATATTTTTCAATTAGCTCTTTATATCTAGCATGAAGTGCAGTAGCATTTTTATCCTTTTCTTCAAAAAATAATCCATCTTTTGCTTTAGTCACATCATCGATATAATCACCATATTTAAACTCTGTCTCATATCTATTTAAGTATTCGTATGCTTTTTTCTCATCTTTTGTTTTGGCTAGATTTAGTGCTAAATTTTTTAAAGCAACTTCATAAAAATCTTTCGTCCTATCGCTATTATTTATCAAGATTTCATAAATTTTAGCAGCCACATCAGGCATATCTTTACTTGCAAATGTAGTTGCAAGATTCATTGACTTTGTTGGGTTGTTCATAAAAAATTTTTCATTCGCATTTGCGATTTTTAGTATGAATTTCTTTGCTTCATCAAATTTTTCTTTATCAATATTTGCATCAGCTAGGCTTAGTGCTGCTCTACTTGCAAGGTCGATGTCGTTTGTAGAGTAAAGCACTTTTTCATAGTCTTTTAGCGCTTCTTTTTGTCTGCCTATTTTATAGAGATAATCAGCGTAATCAAGCGCTGCAAGTTTCGTAAATTTTGAGTTTGCATGCTCTTCGTTTAAGATATCAAGCATATATTTTGCATCACTTGCAATGCTATCTTTTAGGTAGGCTCTAGCGATTAGATATAGCACTTCTGGATAGTTTTCATCAGATGGAAATTTTCTGATCCAAGCCCTACCTTCACTTACGATATCTTTTGGCTCAAGCTCTTCAAGCTCGCTTTTTGTTTCAAAAATTTTATCAAGCGCCCTTAGTCTGTAAAGTAAAAATTCGCTGGAAAAAAGACTCTTTGGGTGTCTTTTTATCGCAGTTTGAGTATCTTTTACTACGCTTTCAAAAGCGCCTTTTTCGTAGGCTCTTTTTATATTTATATAGATATCTATATCGTTGCTATCTAGTCCGGTAATGGGAGCTTTATTAAGATCTAGTGCCCCGATGCTGGGACTTAGCATATCTTTAAAGTCAGGGGCGAAGTTTAGCCCAGATCTCTTTTTGCTACTCTCTACCAAAGAGGTGTCGATGATGATGCTAAAGTGCTTTGAGATGCTGGTTCTTGGCGTGTCTTGCACGCTTGGATTGTTGTAAAGCTCAGTCTGAACGTTTAGTAACTTTGATGGTGCTTTTGGCATGATCACGATAAAGAGCTTGCCATCTTGCTTTTTGTACTTTATGTCCATTAGTGGTAGCGTCGTATCTTCGATGTTGGGCAAAATTCCATCATCGAGCATGCAGACATAACGCTTTGTATCATAGGCTAAAATTTGCTCCACACATTCAAATTCTTGCTCATCGCTTAGCTGAAGAACGCTATAAGGTTTATCGCCATTTGCGCCGCTATTTAGGCTAAGATTAAAAGCGGTTAGATAAAGCGGAAAAAATAAAATAATTAAGAGCTTTTTCATGCCGCAATTATAGTTAAATTTTCTAAAATCCTGAAGCAAAGACAAAATGCTCAATAAATTCCAAAATCGCCCCAGAAAACAAAAAAGCAAAGACTGTTCCGGCCACTGCGATGCCAACTATTACCTTTAGTGCCATCGAGATATTTGCGGTGTAGAGATTTTTATCTTTTACGATCGGCTCTTTTAGAAACATAAAGACGATTAGCTTTAAATAGTAATAAATCGCAATAGCAGAATTTATCATGATTATAACGCTAAGAACGACGTAATTAGACTTTATGAGCGATGAGATAAGCACCATCTTGCCCCAAAAGACGCTAAAAGGCGGAATGCCAGCAAGGGCGATCATGAAAATTCCCATTATCACGGCGTAGCTTGGCAAAATTTTAATAAGCCCTGAAAATTTCTCAAATGGATGCTTAAAACGCTTATCCCAGCAGACGACATCGTCGCACCTTGCCACCCAGAGCATAGAAAATGCGCCCAAATTTGCAAACAAAAACATGATCCAGTAGAAAAACAAGGCGACATTTGCCTCGTGAGAATTTGCCACAAGCGCGCAAAGCACGACACCAGCGTGAGCTATGGAGCTAAAGGCTAGCATCCTTTTAACGTCTTTTTGTACTAGAGCCATGATATTTGCAAGGCTCATCGTAAGCACGGCGATGATGTAAAGTAGGTCTTTTATCCACGAAATTTGCGAGGCTTCAAGCATGGCAAAGACGCGAAGTGCGACAATAAATGCCGCTACCTTTGGCACAATCGACATATAGCCTGCTAATGGGGCATTTGAACCCTCATAAACATCTGGTATCCACGTGTGAAATGGTATGAGTGAGAGCTTAAAACCAATGGCAGAGGCGATGAAAACGCAGCCTAATAAAATGATCAAATTTTGATTTAGGCTAAGATCTTTTATTATAACGCCGATACGAGCGATGTCTATTGAGTTTGTGGCTAGATAAAACATCGCTATTGCCATTGCAAAAAAGCCAGCTGAGAGCGAGCCCATAGCAAAGTATTTAATGGCAGCTTCTACGCTTTTTGCCTTGTTGTGAAGGGCGATTAGGGTGTAGAGGCAAAGCGAGCTGATCTCAAGGCCTAAAAAGATGATGAGTAGGTTATTTGAGCTCACCATAAATAAAAAGCCAGCGATCATAAACAAAAATAGAGCGTAATACTCATAAATTTTATACTCAAAATACTCTTTTGTGCTAAGTGCAAGCGGGATAAAAAGGGCTGAGGCGATTAGGATGATGACTTGAGAGATGACCGAAACTCCATCAACTAAAAGCATATCCCAAAAGCTAAGGCTAAGACCGTTAAAATCAAGTATTAGGCCCACATTTACAAATATTGCGATGATACAAAATACGCAGTAGAAATTTCTTGAGAGATCTTTTTTTATGGTGCCAACGATTAAGATAAAAAGCGAAAAGATTATCATACTAAGCATCGGAGCAACCGAAGATAAAGAAATTTCTTTAAGGTCTAAAAAGGCTATTTCGTTCATAGTTTGCTCCCGCCATTTAAAGATAAAATTTTATCCTTTGTGTCACTATTTATGGCTCTAGTTTGCATTTTGCTTATGATATTTTGCACGCTTGGCTCAAGCGGCTTTAGGATTAAATTTGGAGCGATACCAAGGGTGATGATGAGTAAGCAAAGTGGCACAAGAGTGGCTAACTCTTTAAAATTTAGATCCTTAAGGCTTAAATTTTTCTCCTTGCACTCGCCAAAAAAGACTCTTTTATAAAGTACCAGCATATAAACGGCGCCCACGATGATACTAAAACCACCAAGTAGCGCAAAGAACTTATTTAGCTTAAAGACGCCAAGAAGGCTCAAAAACTCACCCACAAAACCGATCGTTAGTGGAAGGCCGATACTTGCAAGCGTTGCTATAAAAAATATAAGCGCATACTTTGGCATCACCTTAGCAAGTCCGCCAAATTCGCAAATTTCTTTGGTATGAGCCCTCTCGTAGATGACGCCAACTAACAAAAATAGCGCGCCACTTACGATGCCGTGGCTTATCATCAAAAATATTGAGCCACCAAGGCCTATTAAATTTAGTGAAAAAATGCCAAGCATGATGACGCCCATGTGTGAAATGGAGCTATAAGCGATCACTTGCTTCATATCGCTTTGCGCGTAGGCAACAAGGGCTGCGTAGATGATCATAATGATGGCTATGACGCAGACAAAGCCGCTTAAAAGCAGGCTCGCATCTGGAAAAAGTGGAAGTGAAAATCTCACAAAGCCATAAGTACCCATCTTTAAAAGCACGCTAGCAAGCAGCACCGAGCCGATAGTCGGAGCCTGTCCGTGTGCGTAAGGTAGCCACGTGTGAAATGGAAATAATGGGGTTTTCACACCAAAGGCAAAGAAAAATGCTAAAAATAGCCAAATTTGAGCACTTTGCCCGATACCAAGCTTATACCAGTCAAGCAAGCTAAAGCTAAAAACGCCGCTTTTTTGATAGCACAAATAGCCGATAAAAATGATCGCTACTAGCATAAAGACAGAGCCCAAAAATGTATAGATGAAAAATTTGATCGCCGCGTAAATTCTATTTTTGCTACCAAATGCGCCGATGATGTAAAGTAGCGGTATGAGGCTAAGCTCCCAAAAGCTATAAAACAAGATCATATCAAGTGCGCTAAAGACGCCCATCATCGTGCTCTCTAAAAAGAGCACGCTAATAACAAGGTGCTTTAAATTTCCATCATCGCTAAGTGCGGCGATAGAGATGAAGCTCATAAATGCACTAAGTACGATAAGTGCTAGCGAAATGGTGTCGATGCCGACAAAATAGCTAATGTTAAAGCTTGGTATGAGTGGGACTTGATGCGTTAAAACAAAGTCATAACCCTGAAAATCAACATTGACGCAGATAAAAATGGCTAGTAAAAGCTCTATGAGAGCGATGCTTGCTCCATAAAATTTGATGCTTTTATTTTCTATCAAAAAGCCAAGTATTGCGCTTATTGCAGGGAAAAATATGATTACACTTAGCATTATTTGGCTCCGTTTAATAAAAATATAAAGCTTAAAAGCAAGGCAAATCCTGCAACCATAAATCTAAGCATGATGCTTAAGTCGCCACTTTGCATTTTGTTTGCTAAAAATGCAAATTTATTTAGCGCTGTTGCGACTAGATCGACACTACGATCGATTATCATCTCGTCAAATTTCTTACAAATTTGTGAAATTAACATATAGCCATTTATGAAAAATTTCTCGTAAAATTTTGGGATAAAGTAGGCATTTTGCAAAATTTTATAAATTCTGCTCTCACAAACACTCTCTTTAAAAATTTCTCTTTTATAGGCAAATATAGCAAAGCCAGCACTTGCTAGCACTAGGCTAAGTGTTAAAACGAGCAAGAAAATTTCACTACCGTGAGATAAATTTAGTGGAAAATCTTTTAAACTTTTTTCTAAAAACTTACTAAAGTTGCTCCAAAAAAAGCCACTTATGACTGAGAGAATTCCAAGTACGCCCATGCCAGCTAGCATATAGTTTTTAGCTTCATGCACGTGTTTCTCGCTCTTTGGCTTTGTAAAAAAGACGAGCATAACAAGCCTAAAGCTATAAAATGCCGTAAGTACAGCACCAAAGAGTAAAATGATCCATAAAAATTTATTTTCACTAAAGGCAACCTCTAAAATTTTATCTTTAGAGAAAAAGCCAGCAAATGGATAAAATCCAGCTAGCGCACAGCTTGCGATGATAGAAAGGAGTGCAGTTGGTTTCATAAATTTATAAAGTCCGCCCATTTTTTTGATATTTAGCTCATCATTCATCGCGTGCATGACGTTGCCAG
The DNA here is from genome assembly GCF_002913045.1 of Campylobacter concisus. NCBI lineage: Bacteria > Pseudomonadati > Campylobacterota > Epsilonproteobacteria > Campylobacterales > Campylobacteraceae > Campylobacter > Campylobacter concisus. Next base: position 7,158 of record NZ_PPAF01000041.1, read on the forward strand.
CGCATAAAAAGAGAAGTGATTTGAAAAATGCGTGCGTGACAAGGTGAAAAAGTGCAATCTTATAAGCGCCAAGTCCAGCAGCTACGAACATATAGCCAAGCTGTGAGAGTGTCGAGTAGGCGACTATTTTTTTAAGGTCGTTATGCACAAGTGCGATGCTTGCTGCAAAAACCGCTACAAATGCACCAAGGCAGGCGATAAAGTGCGAGACTTCAGGCACGTTTGTAAAGATGAAATTTGCGCGTATGACTAGATAGACGCCAGCTGTTACCATGGTCGCAGCGTGGATGAGGGCAGAAACCGGCGTTGGGCCCTCCATGGCGTTTGCAAGCCAAGTGTGAAATGGAAACTGCGCGCTTTTACCCATAGCGCCTATAAAAAGAAGTGTGGCGATGATGCCTAAATTTAGCCCAGAAAGGTCGCTTCTAGCGTTAAAAACCTCGCTAAATTTAAGTGAGCCAAAGCTATAAAATATATAAAAAATGCCAACAAGCATGGCAAGGTCAGCCACTCTATTCATCACAAAGGCTTCGTTTGCAGCGACGTTTGCGCTAGGCCTTTTATACCAAAAGCCAATGAGTAACCACGAGCAAAGTCCAACACCCTCCCAGCCAATAAATAGCCCTATAAAGTTATCGCTTGAGACAAGGACGTTCATACAAAAGACAAAGAGCCCCAAGTAGCTAAAAAAGCGGTTAAAGCTCGCATCGTCTTTCATATAGCCAACCGAGTAGATATGCACGATGCTTGCGACCACGCCAACGGTGCTAAGCATAACAAGGCTAATGGCGTCGAGGTAGAAGCCAAAATTTAAATCCAAACCGCCAAAATTTATAAACTCTTTTAGTGATAAATTTAGAGGCTCATCTATGCCAAGACTGGCTGCTAGCATGAGTGAGGCAGTTGTGCTAATAACCATGAGAAGTGAGCAAAAAACACCAATTAGTAAATTTTTACTGCTATGCGAAAAAAGTCCAGAAACGATAAAGCTAAGAAGCGGGAAAAATAGTGAAATGCAAAATAAAGTCATCTCTTAGCCTTTCATATTTGTCATCGAATCTAGGCTAATGCTGCCAGTCTTTTTATACCAAAGCACGAGTAGCCCTAACCCCACAGCGACCTCGCTAGCAGCGATAGCCACTATAAAAAATGCAACTATTTGTCCAGTTAGATCAAAGTGGTATTTTGAGATAGCCGCGAGTGCGATATTTGCCGAGTTTAGTAAAATTTCACTTGAGAAAAATAGCATAATCAAATTTCTTCTTCGCATTATGCCAATTAGCCCTATGACAAAGACCAGACTTGCAAGGATGAGGTAGTGAGTAAGTCCTATCATAGCATCTCCTCTAGCGTATTTTGAGTATTTAGGTCTTTATGTATTAAGATAATGCCAGCAACCATTGCCACAAGAAGCATTACAGCACACATCTCAAAAGCGATCAAATACTTGCTAAAAAGTAAAATTCCAATAGCCTCGATATTGCCAAGCTCGCTAGCAATGGGACTTAATCCATCAAATTTTGCACCATAAATAGGTACTAAAAATATAAATATCAAAAGAAGCGCTATAAAGCTACTTAAAAGATAGATGGTGATCTTTGCTTTTTTGCTACTTTTTGGCTCACACTCTTTACTGCTATCAAAAAACATCATCGCAAATGCATATAAAACGACCACAGCACCTGTGTATACGATGATCTGCACTACGCCTAGAAATTCCGCTCCAAGTAAGAAAAATATAGCCGAGATAAAGACCATGCCAGCAGCCAAAGCTGAGACTGCGTTTAATGCGTTTTTACAAAATACGCTAAAAGAAAAGCTCACCAAAATCAAGGCACTAAAAAGATAAAATGCAAAGCTCTCATACATTTTTCACTCTTTGTAAATTTATATCGCTCATCGAATTTGTCTCATTTTCACTCTCGCTTATAAATGCATTTGGAGTCTTTTTGATTAAGCTGTCAGAATTTTCAGGAAGCGCTCCGTATCCTTCAAACTCGCTTTGATCTTTTAAAAATTTATCCTTTGTCAAAAACTCATCTTTTGTGCCAAATATAATCCTGCTCTCACTTGCGACTTCGTACTCTTGTCCGCAAACTATCGCAAGCTCAGGACAAACATCAGCGCAAAATCCACAATACACGCATCTACTTAAATTTATCGAGTAGCTTGCGACCTTTTTGCGCCCATCTTCGCCAAGTGAAGTCTTCATCGAAATGCAGTTGCTAACGCAAATTTTCTCACATAACCCGCACCCAATGCAACGTTCATTTTCACTTTCAACAAATTTTAAAAGCTTGTGAATACCCCTATATCTAGCGTTTAGCTGCATCTTTTGTATAGGGTATTTTAAAGTATGTGACTTACTAAAGAGCATCTGCTTTATCGTGACTTTTAGTCCGATCAAAAGATCAGGCTTAAATGTGATAGCGATGAAGTGCTTAAATTTATCAAACGTACTCTTTGGCTTTAACTTTTCATCTATTAAAATATATTTTTTCTCACTCATTTTTTGCCTTAGATTAGTAGTATAAAGCCAGTGATTACGATATTTAAAATTCCAAGCGGAAGCAAAAATTTCCAGCAAAATACACTTAACTGATCAACTCTTAAATGTGCCCATGAAGCCCTTACCCAAAGAAAAAAGAAAAAGACAATGCTTGATTTTAAGATGATCATCAAAGCACCTGGGATAAATAAAAATTCGTTAAATCCACCTAAAAATAAAATCGTAATGATGATGCTAGCAGCGATCATATTTGTGTACTCGCCGATGAAAAACATCGCCCATCTCATGCCGCTATACTCGGTGCCATAGCCTGCTACTATCTCTGTTTCGTTTTCTGTTAAGCAAAATGGCGTTCTATTGCACTCCACAAAGCTTGCTATTAAAAAGAGCAAAAAGGCAAGGGGCTGCTTGAATATAAGCCAGCCAAAAATTCCTTTTTGATAGTTGTTTATATCCACAAGTGAGAGTGAGCTAGTTACCATTACGACGCTTAAAAGAGCCATGCCAGCGACTATTTCGAAACTAAGAAGTGAGACTACTGCGCGAGCTGCGCTAATTAGAGCAAATTTATTATAGCTTGCAAGGCCAGCTGCAAGTGGCGAAAAGACGCAAACCGCTGCCACGCCAGCGATGTATAAAATACCAACATTTATATCTGAGAGAATCGGACGTAATGTATGTCCAAAAATTTCAAACTCAGGTAAAAATGGCACAGGCGCAAGCGCTGCAAATGCCGCGATAGCAGAGATGAGAGGCGCTATTAGAAAGATAAATTTATTTGCATTTGCTGGTACGATGTCCTCTTTTGTAAAGAGTTTTATCATGTCAGCTACTATCTGTAAAATTCCAGCTGGCCCTACCATATCAGGTCCAACGCGGCGCTGCATGTAGGCTAGTACCTTTCTCTCAGCATAAGTTGCTATTCCTGCAAGGCTTGCCATGACGGCTAAGATAACCACGGCTTTAATGATAGTGCTTAGCACAAAAAATAGTGTTTCACTCATTTTTTGCCTTTATGATTTTAACTGTGGCGTAGCTTTTGCCATTAAATATAATAACCCCCACATCAAGCTTATTGTCATAATCACCTAAATACGCACCAACTCCGCCAAGTTCGCTATCAAGCTCCACGCAAATGGCAAGCTTGTGCCCATCTTTTTCTAAAATAATCGCTTCATTTTGTGAAATTTCAAATTTAGCCATAAATTCGCTACTTGCATAAAGCTTCGCTCTTTTGGCTGTTTGCGTGGCATAGTTTGCAAAAAATGATGGCAAATTTATAGGATTTGCAAGACTTATAAGTACTTCGTCGCCTTTTAAATTTATACTCTTGCTATCTTTTAAAAGTGGCTCTATATCATCATTTGGCGTGAAATTTGAAATTTCAAGCTTATAGCCTCTGTGACTTGTGCCGTCATTTGCATAAAAATTTTCTAAATTATCAAATTTAATGCCTTTATAACCCTTTTCTTTTGGTAAATTTGGCGTGTAATCAATCGTATTTTTAGCCATTAACCCAAGTGCGTTTGCGATGTCGTTTAAAAAATATCCTTTGTGCGGTATCGCCACATTTGTTGGCACTAAGGCGTTATTTATGCTTGTAAATGTTCCTTCTTGCTGATTTAGCGCGCTAGCATCGATATCGCCTTCAAAAATACTAAATTTATAATCACCATTTTCGTTATAGCCAAGCGTCTTGCCAGGCTTTTTCTCGCTTGCAAGAGTGCAAATTTTAGCAACGCCAAGTGAGTTTGTGCGTGGTGGTATTAGCATCACACGAAACGGCGTAGCTCTAGTGATCACTCCAGTAAGTGCGGCTAGTAAATTCGCATTTTCATCCGTGTAAAAATCGCTTCCTAAAATGAGCGTAAAATTGCTTTTGCTATCACTTAAGGCCGGTACATCTAAGCCAAAATTTTCATCAAAATTTTCAAACTTTGATGTAAGTGTGCTAGGTAAATTTTCACCCCAGTTTTTAAGTATAAAAAGTAAAATTTGCTCTAATTTCCCAGCTTCATGCGTTACGCAAATAAAATTTTTAGAATATTTTTTAACGATCTCATCGGCTATGTGATGAAAGTAAATTCCAGCTGCTTTATTCATTTTTAAAGCGTTATTTAACTTAAAGCTTGTCACTGGGCTTTCGTGTCTTAAGAAACTACCAGCAGTGATGATAAAATCGCTATTTTTAATATCTTCATAGTCTGCGTTATATGAGCTAAGCCCACTAAATTCGCTAAATTTATTTAAAAATTTTTGATAATTTAGCGCCTCATTGTTTATTAGATTTAGATCAAATTTCTCTCTTAAACGCTCTAAAATAAGGGCCTCTTCGTTCGTGATAAAGCTATTAAATTTTATATTTTTGATCGCGCCATTTTTAATATTTAAAACAATCTCTTCAAATTTCTCTTCATTCTTACAGGCAAGCTCGTTGTGAAAGTCATAGCCAAACCTAACTGCTCCACTTATTTCGCCAAATGTAAAATCATTGCTGACGCGGTAAATTTGCTTACTTCTATCGCTAGTGCTCTTTTCTTTTACGTCATAGTAAATTAGCTCGCAATCGCTTTGATGTGGATTTGCTGCTGGGATAGGGTTTAGCTCCCAGATATTTGTGCTATATTGAAAATGCGAACTAATAAGCGCTCCAGTAGGGCAAACGCTGATACACTCGCCACAAAACGAGCAGTCAAGACTCTCGCCCACGCTTGGACCTATTAAGCTTTTTTGCATCTTGCTAAAGACCGCGTAGGCATCTTTTGGCATACTCTCTTTTAGCTCTTTTGGCACCTCAACGCCCCTTGGTACGGTCTTTAGTGCACTCTCTCCGATCCTATCCTTACAAACAGTGACACATCTTTCGCAGACTATGCAAAGAGCTGGATCGTAGTTGATTAGCCCCCATTTTTTATGCGGTTTGTGCGTGTCGGCGATGGCAAATTTTTGTTCATTTACCTTTAGATGTGTGGTTAAATTTTGTAGTTCACATTCGCCACTTTTGTCACAAACACCACATTGAATCGGATGATTTACGCAGTAAGTCTGCATGATTGCGTTTCGCTCAGCAATAATTTCTGGCGTGTTTGTGTAAATTTGCATATCCTCTTTTGCTTTGGCATTGCAGCTATAAACTACTTTGCCGTTTGTCTCGACCATGCAAAGCCTACAAGCAAGAGTTGGTGAGCAGCCGCTAAGATAGCAAAGAGCTGGGATATAAATTCCATTTGCTCTTGCGATATTTAGGATACTCTCGCCCTCATCTGCTTCTAAAATTTGATCATTTATGCTTATTTTCATTTACTAACTACTACTTGCTTAAATGCGTATCCATCAAACTCTTTTGCACCAAATATCGCAACTGTGCCTTTTAGCGAATGGTCTAGTTTAAATTTTGCCCTCACGCTAAAATCTTTTGCCTTAAGCTCTAATATATCGCCATCTTTTGCCTTTGCTACGATACCAAACTGCACACCGCCCACGATCTCATCGCTTGCGTTTTTGTTTAGATAAACGACCGCTCCGTCAAAATTTTCAAGCTCTTTTAGCTCGTCCACCTCTTTGATGTTTGCAAATTCTTTGACCTCGCTACCTGCTAAAACGACATTTTTGCCTAAAATTTCAAGTAACCAAAAGATCGCATCTTTATCTGGATGAGTAAAAAATGAATCATCAATAATGATATTTTTAACATCCTTTATCCACTCGCCAAGTTCCTCAAATTCCTCTTCACCAACATTGCACTCGCCACTTATCAGCCCATCATCAAGCTCGCTAAAAAACTCATCGCAAGATAAATTTGCGTATTTGCAAAGAAGAGCTAAGACGTAGCTTATTGAGCCTATTTCGCAGCGGATTAAATTTTCGCCGCCAAGCTCGCTATCTTCAATGCAAGAGATGTATTTAAACTCATGCTCTTTTATCTTTTTTGCTAAATTTTTATCGCTCAAGCTTAGTAAATTTGCAATGCTTAAGCTTTTGCCTGCTATTAAATCATTAAATTTCATATCTTGCCCTTTTTTATGGTTAATACCCAATCAACTTGGTTAAATTTAAGCGAGTTCATCACTTCGCAGTTTAGATTATAGGCTAAATTTACAGCCTTTGTCACACCACTAAAATCGCCTATCTCAAATAAAAATATAATCACTTCGCCAGCCTCGCTAGCCTTTATCTGCTGTCCAAGAGCGCTCAAAAACTCACTCTTTAAGTGTCTAAGATCGACCCTTCTCATCTATCGACTTCGCCTAAGATGATATTTGTGCTACCAATTATCGTAGCGACGTCAGCAACGTACTGGCCTACTAATAAATCTTCATAAATAGCGCAGTGCCAAAAGCTTGGCGTGCGAATTTTTAGACGATATGGGCTTGCGCTGCCATCTGAGTTTATATAAATTCCAAGCTCGCCCTTTGGCGACTCGCTAGCAAAGTAAATTTCACCTTTTGGTGGCTTTAGTCCCTGAGTTATTAGCACAAAATGCTGCATTAATGAGTAGTTTTGGCTCATTATCTGCTCTTTTGAAGCGCTTACGTAATCTGGCGCGTCGGCGATGATAGCGGGGCTGCTTGTTTGATACTTGCTAACGCACTGCTTTAAAATTTTCACGCACTCACGCATCTCTTTCATGTAAAGCAGATACCTTGCATAGCAGTCGCCATGTGTCGCATAAGGCACGTCAAAGTCTAGCTCGTCGTAGATGAGATATGGCTCCTCTTTTCTTATATCACGTGCGACGCCGCTTGCTCTTAGCATGACGCCAGAGCAGCCAGTACTAAGGGCTAGCTCTTTGCTAATTACGCCCACATCTACAAGCCTCGCTTGCCAAATTCTATTTTCGCTTAGCAGATCTTCGTAAAGCGTGATGTCGCTTGGAAATTTCTCACAAAATTTAAGCAGCTCCTCGCACCAGCCATCAGGCAGATCAAGCGGCACGCCACCAATCCTTATGGAGCTATGAGTTAGCCTTGCGCCGCAGTATTTTTCTATAAGATCAAGGACGTATTCGCGCTCTCTAAATGCGTATAAAAAGACGCTCATTGCCCCCACATCAAGGGCGTGCGTAGCTAAAAATAAAAGGTGTGAGCTGATGCGGTTTAGCTCCAAAAGCATCACTCTAATGATCTGTGCACGGCGAGGCACTTCGATACCGCAAAGCTTCTCCACGGCCGCGCAAAATGCGTAGTTATTCGCACTTGATGCGATGTAATCGACCCTGTCAGTTACTGGGATAAATTCCTGATAGGTCATATTTTCAGCCATTTTTTCAACGCCTCGGTGCATGAAGCCAACCTCTGGCATAGCGCGCACGACCTTTTCACCATCAAGCTCAAGCACAAGCTTTAACTGACCATGCGCGCTTGGGTGCTGTGGGCCAAAATTTAGTATCATCTTGCCGTCATTTTGCTCAAATTCTAAATTTTCAAAAAATGGTTTTAAGCGGTTTGGTGCCTGGCTCAAGGTCTTTCCTTTACTATCTGGCTCTGGTTAAATTTAGCCTTTTTGACAAATTTTACGCCACCTTCTTCTTGATACTCGTATTCTTCGCTAAACACCCTTGAAAATCCAAAGGTATCTTTCTCTTGAATATAAGCTGGATCGCGGTTCTCTTCGCCAATTTGCTCTCTAAGCTCGCGCCCAAAAATTTTATCCACCTCGTACCATTTGGCAGCCTCGTCGCCAACTAGCGGATAGCTTTTTAAGAGTGGGTGCGAGTGCCAGTCATCAGGCATGATGAGGCGCTTTAAATTTGGATGATCTTTAATGAGAACGCCGCTTAGATCATACATCTCGCGCTCAGCCCAGTTTGCGCTTTTATAAAGCTCGCAAACGCTTTTTAGCATTTCATCTTTTTTTACAAAGCATTTTACACGAGCGCGTCTATTTTTACTAATGCTAAGAAGCTGATAAAAGACTTCGTATCCACCTTTTTGATTTATGAAATCAAGTGCTGCAAGCTCACTAAGCTGTTCGTAACCAAAGCTTTTTAGTGTCTCAAGAGCTTTAAAATTTTCACTAGAATTTACATAAATTACAAGCTGATCAAACTCCACGTAGCTAGATAAAATTTGCACTCCGCTTTGCTCTAAAACAGCGAGTTCTTCGTCAAATTTAGAGCCACTTGCTGCTTCTTTTGGCGTCTGCTTGGCGATATAAAATTTCTCGCTATAGTACTGCTTTTTTTGCAGATCGTTTTTTGGCTTATACTCTCTCATATCTCAAGCTTTCTTGGCTTTTGTGCTCTAAATGCACTTTGTTTTCTTATCTTTTTTTGAAGCATCATAAGCGCGTATTGAAGCGTTTCTGGGCGAGGAGCACAGCCTGGGATGTAGATATCAACTGGTATTATTCTATCAACACCTTGAACGGTTGAATAGGTGTTAAACATGCCGCCAGTGTTTGCACAGCTACCCATTGAGATGACCCATTTTGGCTCAGGCATCTGATCATAAAGACGTCTTGTAAACTCAGCGTGTTTTTTAGTTAGCGTGCCAGCTATGATCATCACCTCTGAGTGTCTTGGACTTGCCCTAAAAATGGTGCCAAATCTATCAAAGTCATATCTACTAGCGCCACTTGCCATCATCTCGATCGCACAGCAAGCAAGCCCGTAGCTAAGTGCCCAAAGCGAGTTGCTCCTGCCCCACTGAACGAGCCTATCAACGGTTGTTAAAACGACTGGCAAGCCACCATTTGAAGCGTAATTTATCTGATGCTTTGCCATTTAAAGACTCCTTTTTGCCAAGCATAAGCAAAGCCGATAAGTAAAATCGCCACAAAAAGCAACATTTCGATTAGTCCAAAAATTCCAAGTAGCCTAAAATCCACCGCCCACGGATACATAAAGATGACTTCAACATCAAACAAAATAAATAAAATTCCATAAAAAAAGTAGTGGATATTTATCTTATTTGGCTGTTTTACGGTGGTTGGACCACACTCATAAAAGCTAAGTTTTAGACGCTGGGTATTGCGGTTGGCTAATTTTTTACTTATTTTTGAAGATAAGAATGTTATTAAACAAAATGAACAAGTCGCTAGTAAAAGTATGATAAATGCACCAAAATAGGTACTTTCAAGCTCTGAATGTGACATACTTTGCCTTTTTTAATTTTTAAGATTCTACTAAATTTAAATTTATTTGAGCTTGAAACGGCTTAAGAGTAGGGTGAGTATTGTGCTTTTGTGTAAAAATTACTCCTATTTTATCTTCTCAACTGCATCTTTTGCAGCACTTATTCGCTCACTCTCGTCTAGCTCACGCACAAAGCCATCTTTTACCAAGATGATCCTAGTTGCTACATCAAAATAGCTATCATCGTGGCTAACAGCGATTATGCTTATGCCCTTACTTTGTAAAAACGGCAAAATTTCTTTGTAAAATTTTCGTTTAAAGAGCGGATCTTGATCGGCCGCCCATTCATCTAGGATAAGGATAGAGCGGTGCTCTAATATGGCTATTAGTAGGCTTAGACGCTTTCGCTGGCCAGTTGAGAGTTGCGTGGTGCTAAGCTTATTATCTATGACACTTACTTTTTTGTCGATCTCAAGCAAGGTTAAAAGCTCGTCTATTTCGTTTTGGCTAGCAAAGCCATTATGAGAGAGCGTTTGCGAAAATAGATAAAAATCAGCAAAAATAGCGCTAATCTTTGCCTGGTAGCTTTGTAAATTTCCTTCATCTATCTTTGTGCTATCAAGGTAAATTTCGCCACTACTTGGGCGTATTAGCCCGCAAAGTAAATTTATAAGCGTACTTTTGCCACTGCCATTTTTACCGATGATAAATGTTATCTCACCGCGTTTGATCTCTAAATTTACATCTTTTAGGCTAAATTTGCCGTGAGCGTAATTAAAATTTATATCTTTTAACTTTATGTTTTGCCAATTATCGCTTAGGCTATCGTCAAATTTGAAGCCTTCCTTAAATTTATTTAGATTTAAACTCATGATCTTTTCTAAACTTACTTTTGCACTCAGCGCAGCCGGTATGGAGCCAACCATGCTCATAAATGAGCCTCTTAAAAATAGTATCGTTAGGCTAATGCTTAGTGCCGTTTGCAGGCTCGCCCAGTCAAATGCCACGCACAAAAATACACAAAGACCAACTGAGCCAAGAAGCATAATGTTTGTAAAATTATCACTTAATGCGTGATAAATATCGGCTTTTACCATATTTTGACGTTTTTTATCGCCTGTAAAATTTAACTCATCAAAGCAGACACTTGCCCTTGCCCTGTTTAAACTAAGCTCTCTATGTCCCTCTACGATATCGTCGTAGTGCTTTTGCAATGCGTCATCTTGAACTCTAGAATACTTGAAATAAAGATGAATTTTTTTCATAAAAAGCGTATTTATAAAAAGAGTCGCACCGATCCAAATGGATAAAAAGATAAAAATTTTTGGAGCGATTACACAAAGATAGATGCTAGCGCAGATGATAAAAACTAAGCTTTGTATAAAGCCAGTAGCACTCATAAAAGCAAATGTGATCGTTTTTATGTCATTGTTTAGACTAGCTATGATCTTTGCCTTGTCGATCTCATTTATCACGCTATTTGGCGTATCTAAAATTTGCTTTACACTTTGATATCTTAGCTCGTAGATAAATTTATGTCCAAAATTTGTAAGCGATATATTTGCGGCGATGGCGCTTATAAAAAATAAAAGTAAGACTGCTATAAATTTAATCGCAAGAATCGGATCAAATTCTTTTAAACTTACAAGTTCATTATTTATAAATGAAAGGGTCCAGACACCAAGTCCGCTAAATACGAGCGTTAATAACACTATTTTAGAAATTTGGTAGATATTTTTTTTGATTAAATTTGCAAGCATTACATCGCAGCTCGCGGCTGAATGATATTTGGCTCATACCTTTGTTCAGTATTTTCGCTCATTATGCGAAGCACCTTGCTTCTTTTTATCTTAGCGTCATCTTTAAATATCGCACGTACTTTGTCCATACCAGCGTAAAAATCACGCATAAGCACGATGCAGATATATTTGCCAAAAAATGTCGGCTTAATAATGCCATTTTCTTCATATACTGCATTTACAAGCTTAAGCAAGCTAAGCTCCATAAATAAGGCTTTGTTAATGTTTGTGCTATTTTCATCGTTATATCTTTTAATATCAACTCCGCCATCAAAAAGTCTTGTTAAAAACGTGTATTTAAGTCGCTCTTTCTTGCTAAAACCACATTTTGCGATGACCGGGCTTTGCCTATTTTTTATCCTTTTACCGTATTCAAGTAGATTAAACGCGTTTATTACAAGCTCACCGTTAAGAAAGCTAAATGCTCCGCTACCAACGCCAAGATACTCTAAATTTGAGCCAACATATTCGTCGCGAAGGTCAGCACTTTTTTCGTTTGAAAATGCCCAAGCATTGCTTTGTTTGTAGTTGCTTTTGCTAAATTCTTCAGTGATTATCTCATAGAATTCGCGCTCGTTATCGATGTTTGAGACGCCAAGCGAGCGAGCTATATTCTCTCTTGTTAGCTCTGATTTCATAAGTGGATAGAAGGTAATTTGTTGCGGAGAGATCGATTTTGCAGTATTTATGTCGTTTATTAGCTGCTCTTTTGTTTGATTTGGCAGGTTAAAGATGAGATCCAGGCTAATGACTGGGATCTTACCAAGAGCGAGCTCAAGTTTTCTTTTTACCTCCTTGGCTGAGCCAAATTTTTCATATCTGCCAACTCTTTTTAATGTTTCATCATCAAAGCTTTGTACACCCACGCTTAGTCGATCAATTAATCCATCAAATCTGGCTAAACTCTCGGGTGAGATGTGATTTGGATCGCTTTCTGCTGAAATTTCATCTATACTAAAAAGCTCTTTTGCAAGCTTAAGTGTTTTCTCAAGCTCAGGCTCATTTATAAGCGTCGTGCCACCGCCAACATAAAGTGAATCAAAGTCAAATCCAGCCTCTTTAACCTGCCTCATCTCCTCACGTAAATTTTCAAAGTAAATTTTTGCAAGCTCTTGTTCATAGTGGTACTTATGAAACGAGCAATATGGGCAGAATGTGTGACAAAATGGTACATGTGCATAGAGCATATACTTTTTGCCTTTTTTTGGAGTTTTGGTGTAGGTTGTGGTTAAAATGTCTATATTAAATTCATTATATAGTGATCTTTGAATAGAATTATGAGCGTAATTTACGGCAAAATTCTCGACAATATTTTTAAATATCATAACTAATCGCCTTAAATAAGTTTGGTTTTAAATTGATGTGTTAGGATAACTAACTTTTAATAAATTTAGCCTTGTGCTAAAGAAGATTTTGGCTTAGCCAGATAAATTTGGCCTATAAATTTTAATTTTTTGAATCCGCAAATTTCACGTATCGATCAAATTTTAGTCCCAAAACTTAAGGAAGTTACTCCTTGGCTCTTGAGATAATTTTGCTTGCATCAAGCTCAAATTTTACTCCATCTTTTGTCTGCAGATAATAAAATTTACCAAGAGTTGATAGGGCTTTTACATTATAAAGTTTTATAACTCCGTTTGTTTCGTTTTCATCATAATAAGTTTTACTATCATCACAATATATGCCATTTTTGCAAATTTTTTCTGGCAAAGCACCTGCTATACTTTTTTCAATAGATAAATATTTATATTCCATGTTAGTGATTTCAAATTTCTTTGCGATGTCATCCGCTAGATAAAAAAATATAACTATTGGACATAAAAACATTAAAATAAGTGAAATTTCCTTGTGCGTACCATCCTTATAAATACCTTCACAAAAACACAAAATACCTAAGCAAAAAAAGATATATGTAATGTAAATAAAAAATAGATTTACCACCAAAATAGAAATTAGATTAGTTTGAAAATTAGACAAAAATATTAAAATAAAAATATAAGCGAGCCACATTATCATGCAAAGAGCAAATACTCTTTCCAATATTTTTCCCTTGATCCATATTGTAATACACGATAACAAATATGATAATGCTAAAAAAACCATAAAAGTAAATAGTACGCCTTTTGCATCTATATAGAAAGCTATACTTATAATAAAAGTAGTTAATAGTGCTAGAGGAAATGATAAAGATAATAAAAAAAGTGAAAAATATTTACCATTTTTATATCTGAGGGAGTATCTTATATGTCCAGGATAAAGCATTATGGGCAATATAATAAAAATAGTAAAAATAGCTACAACAAAAAACAATAATGCTCCGACATGAAAAATATCAGAATTACTTAAAACTGGAAAATATCCAACAAAGAGACTAAAATATACAAAATAACAAATCATACTAGTTAAACTAACACCAGTTAGTATCAGTGGATGAAATTTTAAAAGAATTTCATTATGACTTTTTTGGTAAGTCTTACTAGCCCGCCTTTTTCTTTCATCTAAAATATCTTGATAACTCAATTTAAATCCTAAAATTTTATAAAAACTTGCTATTTAAGTACATTTTCGATTTCGCTCCAGCCCAAATTCTCAGCAAATTCAGCTGCCGTTTTACCACTTTTTGCGCGGGCATTTTTGTCAGCACCGTTTTCTAGTAAAAGATTTACAAGATTTAAATTTCCAGCGATCGCCTCGTTGTGAAGCTGCGTATAACCAAACTCATTAGCGTCTGTGACCATATTTGGGTGCTCTTTTATATATTGCTTTACTTGCTCATATGTATTTTTACTCATTGGATGCTCTATCAAATTTTCAGGGTGCTCCTTTTGCTCGTAAACTACCAAAATATCGTTAAAATCGCCAAAATCAAGCCCCCACGCTTTATCGTGCTCTTTTAGCTCTTTCTTTTGCATTCGTGAGCGCATCGCCTGCACGCTAAATCCGCCGTATGCGCGCCCGTCAATGGCAAAGAGCCAGTCGCTCATCTCATCTATCTTCGCGCTTACTTGATCGCCTACTTTCACGTTTTGCACGCTATCTGGCTCATTTACGAGCGTGCCATATATCGTTTCGCCGTCAAATTCCACATCGTCTATCCACATGTGTTCACCGACTTCTTCGCCATTTACGACATCTAGGAAGCAAATTTTTACCATTGCATAGTCAAGCATAGGTACGATCCTGTGGCGCTCCCAGTAAACCTCGCGCCAAAAATATCTAAAGCTCTCTCTGGCTTGCTCAAACGCACGCTGCATGTAGTCTTCGTCGCTACTTACAAAATAGATTGGCATTTGCTTGCCAAGATCTATTTGTTTACCGAGAATTTTCTTAAAAAAGCTCATTTTTTGTCCTTATTTTTAATTTTAGATAGATCAAATTTAAATAAAACGATAAGGCGAAATTTCACCCACAAATACGCCAAATTTTAGATACAAAAATCATGCGAAATTGCACAAATTTAGCCCAAAATACTGCGAAATTTTAAATGTAAAAGTCACGCAGCTATTTCACAAATTTAGCCTGCAAGTCTGCAAGATTTCACTATAAAAACCATACGATTATTTCGCAAAATTAGGCGAGGCGATTTAAATTTTTGTGACGGGAGTTACCGAGCTGGTAATGACCGAGCAAAAATTTAAATCAACGACGCATAATAAAGCGAAAAAGTGCGTTACTTTAGGTTTTTAAAGCTTATCGGAAGTTCTAAATTTAACCCCCTCACCAGCTTTATACACTCCTGTAGATCGTTTATGCTTTTGCTAGTCACTCTGATCTCTTCTCCTCTGATCTGTGCACTCACCTTGATCTTTGAGTCTTTGATGGCCTTGGTGATCTTTTTTGAGTTTTCACCATCAAGCGTGTCGTTTAGCTTTAGCGTCGCCTTTAAATTTCCACCACTCGCTGGCTCTCTTTTTGTCTCTGTGATCGCTACTGGCGGGATATTGCGCTTGATGAGTTTTGAGATAACTATATCTTTTAGTGCGTCGATCTTGTTATCGCTTGAGCTAAGAAGCGTGATAAATTTCTCTTTTTCATTTAGCTCGACTTCAGCCGCAAGCCCCTTAAAGTCATATCTTGCCGCGATCTCTTTTTTTGCCGTCTCAAGAGCGTTTTTAACCTCCATCATATCGACCTCAGCACTTATATCAAAGCTATGTTCGGTTGCCATTTTTATCCTTTCAAAATTTATTTAAATAGCCCTTTGATCTTCTCAAAAATTGACTTTTTGCCAGTCTCTTCTTGCCTTACTGCCTCTCCAATCTGCTGCACAGCAGTCTGTGCGTAGATGATAGCTCCCTTTGGATCGCAGTTAAAGAGGTTTGAATATGAGCTTGATTTGTTTAGATCAAGTGGATTTGGCTCCACGACCTCAGTGGCCTCGAGCAGGCCTGTTTCTAGCTCGCATGCGTAGTTTAGCGCATCTAAAAATGCAGGTAAATTTTGAGCGTAAAAGCCATCAATCGCCTCTTTTATTTCACCACCTGCTTCATAGTCAGCCTTTAGTTTAGCTACGTTTTTAGCGCTCACATAAGCGCCACAGCAGTAGTTTTCGGTGATCTCATTATAAATTTTGCCACTAAATTTATCCAAAAAATCGCTTGGTAAAATTTCTCGCCAGTTGCTGACGTAGTTTTTAAATTTCTCATTTTGCCGCGCCAAAGAGCTTAGCGATGTGCCACGAGTGTAGAAATACTTTCTAAAAAATCCTTGCGTGACAGCGATACAAAAGCCGTGAGTTTTGTTAAAAATTTCATCGTCTTTATATTGCAACGCAGCGTTTAGCGTATCTTTGTACTTTTGCGCGTAAAATTCCTCTACGCCAGCCTTGCTGGCAAGCGCTAAAACCTCGTCAAATTTACCAGCCCTTGCAAGCTCAAGTACCTCAAAATACCACTTTGAAATTTCATCTTCGCTAATGGCGTGATAGCTTATATCATAGCCCATTACTTGCTCTCATTGATGAAATTTTCGATGTTTGTGACAATCTTTGTGATGAGCGTCTTTCTAGCCTCCAAGCTACCCCATGCTACATGCGGCGTAATGAGTAGATTTTCTTTATTTTTTACATTTAAAAATGGGCTATTTTCACTCATTGGCTCGCTTTCTAAAACGTCGGTGCCAAAGCGTAAATTTCTCTCATCTATCGCCCTTGCCATCGCCGCTTCATCCACTATGCCGCCACGTCCTAAATTTAGCACTATTGCATCATCTTTTAGTAAATTTATCTCGTTTGCGCCTAGTAAATTTCTAGTTTTTTCATTTAGTGGTGCGTGGATGCTGATGATGTCGCTACTTCTTAGTAGCTCGTCTAAGCTTTTTTGCGCAAATTCGCTATTTTTATTTGCTCCGCTTGTCGAGTAGTAGCTCACATTTGCGCCAAATACACGTGCCACTGTCGCTACGCCGCGTCCTATCTCGCCAAGTCCGATGATGCCAAATTCTTTGCCAGCAATCTCGCTGATATCTGCGCCAAGATAGGTGAAAATTTCACTCTTCACCCACTCGCCACTTTTTACGTAGTGATCATAAAATTTGATGTGATTTGTTAGCTCAAAAAGCATCGCAAATGTGTGCTGCACGACGCTTGCGGTTGAGTAGCCAGCGACGTTTCTAACAGCTATATTTTTAGCTTTTGCATGCTCCAAATCGACATTATTCATCCCAGTTGCGCTTATGCAGATAAGCTTTAAATTTAGCACATCCATCACAGCTTTGTCGATGATGACCTTATTTGTAATGACGACATCAACGCCTTTTAGACGAGGTACGATCTCTTCGCTTTTTGTTTTTTGGTAGCTGATAAACTCGCCAAATTTCTTAAAAACACTAAGATCCACGTTTTCTCCCAGCGTTGCCGCGTCTAAACAAACGATCTTCATCTTTAGTCCTTAATGAAATGTCCTACAAATTTAGAGTAGTTATCTAAAATTTTGCCGCCCTTTCTATATCCAAGCGCACACGCTTCATAAGCGTAAAATACGCCTGCTTGGTAGTTATCGCCTCTCTCATCTTGGTTAAACTCGTAAAATTCTTGATAGATAGCTTTATTTGAGTCGTATTCGCCGTCATTACTTGCTATTTGTGCGCCGTTTTCATCGTGTATCGAGACGTTTGCGCCCTCTCTACCAAATACCGGCTTTTTCACATATTTTTTGCCTTTTAGTGGCTCATTTGATGTCTCAAGCAAGAGTGGATGATTTGGATAAAGGTCCCAAAGAATTTTTAAAATCCCCTTGCTTTGGAAAAGTAGCGTGTAGGCGGGATTTATGATGATGGCTTTTTGGTTTTTGATGATATTTGAAAGTATAAGTGCTAGCTCGCCTTCATCGATCGCTATGCTCTCCCAAGGTACGAGTTTAAACCAGTATTCGAAATTTTCATCATTTTTAAAAATACCCTCGTCATCGTTAAAAACGACCTCATCAACGTAAGCAAAGTCGGTTTTAAAGCCGGCCTCTTTTGCGATGTATTGTAGTAATTTCACGGTTTGCTCATCCTCGATACTGCCAGCGATAGAGCTAAAGAGTATTCCCCAGCCCTCGTAAACATCCTCGAAATTTACATTATCGTCGCCAAGCGTGATAAGGCGTTTAAAATTTTGTTTTAGAGCTTCGTAAAGGTTATTAAATTGCTCTGCTTCATCCATATGATTTAGCTTTAGCATCGCCCACTGAATGATCGCCGTCTCAAAGACTGCCGTTGGCGTATCGGCGTTAAATTCAATGAGCTTTATAGGCTTGCCATCAAGCCCGCCTGCAAGATCAAATCTACCATAAAGGTGCCAGTGAACGTCATTTTCCCAGCTTTTTTTGATACTATCAACGAGGTTAAATGGTATGCCTATCTCGTGAAAAAGGTTATTGTCAATGACGTACTGAGCGGCATTTACATACATATCGTATAACTCATTTGCCGCTTCATAGTAAGTATCCGCCTCGCTTGCTTTCACCTGTACGATCTCATCTGAGATGTATGAGCTGTTATCATTATCTGTATGCCACGCAAAGCCGATTTTTTCCATAAATTCGTTATTTAATGGCGTGATTTTTCTTAAATTTATCATTTTTCAGCCTCCAAAGCTTGATGAGCTAGAGCTTGATTTTGAGCCACCACCGAAAAATCCACTCTTGCCGCCACTGCTTCTTGCAGCAGAATTTGCTGCTTTTTGCTTGTTAAAGCTATCAACGCTTCTTGTGTATGCGCTTGGATTTTTGTAAGAATTTTGACGAGTAGCTTGGAAATTTTGATTTCCAAAAAGCTTGCTACCTATCCAGCTACCAAGTATCGCACCGGCTGCTGAGGCAAGTATCGTCTCACCAAGGCTTAGACCGCCACTACTTAGCTGTGCGTCGCTCGTTTTTGTTAAATTTGAAGTGCCATTGTCGATATTTGCGTTTGCTTGAGCTAGAAGTTTATCGATCTCGTCTTTGCTTAGCACACGCTCAGTGCCGTTGATATCTTTTAGCACAACTCTAGTTTCAGTACTTGGATACTCTTCTAAAATTTTATAAACTCCAGGTGCGCTCTCTTCGATGATGACAAAGGCACCATTTTTTTGTGCAACCTCATTTAATGCGTTTTCATCACCGCCATTGTCACTGCTGCAACCAGCAAGGCCAGCCATAACGATCGCACCAAATCCGCCTACCGCAGCATAAGTAGCTATCTTTTTAATGTGTTTCATATCTCTCCTATCAACTCTTTTAAATTTTTATGTCTTCTAACAAGTATCACGCCTCGTTTAAATTTTATAAATTTTGAGTGGTGTATCGCTTTTATTATCTTTTCACTGATTTTTTTTGTTGCCTTTGGCTTTAGATTTAGCTCCTTTAAAAATTCACTTAAATTTATCCATTTTGACTCATTTTCTATCTCGGCCTCTATCGCTTCATTATTTGGCATATCGTCATTTTTTTGTGTTAAAAGCGGCCTTTGCATAGCATTTAGAAACTGCATGAGTTTCTCATCTCTATCTTTATAAATTTGCAAAATCTCATTTTTTCGCTCGATTAGCATCTGCTCTTTTTCTTTAAAAAGCCTATCTTTATCGGCTTGCAAGTTTAAATTTAAGCTCTTTAGCTCGCTTAACTCATTTAGCAAATAATTTACAAACTCATCATTTTGGGATTTGGTTTTTATACTTTTTGGAGCGGATTTTGTGGCCTTTTCGCTACTTGGTTTTTCATCAAGGATGACAAATTTTGTGCCATTTTCAATGACTGTATTTATCGAACCACGGCGGATTCTATTATAGACTGCTTCTTTTGTTATGCCTAAAATTTCTGCAGCTTCGTTTATAGCTAGCTTTTGCATCGAATTTCCGTTTAAAATAAAATAAAAAATTTGCTTTGATTATAAAAAAATAAGGCTAAAAGAAGAGTTAAACAAAGAGAGCAAAGCCCTCTTTGTCTTGGTTTTAGAGTCTTGACTCGTAGCGTCTAAGCATATAAAGACGTTTAAGCATTTTCTTGCGAGCTGCAATTTTTTGTTTTTTGCGGATCTCAGTTTTAGGCTCAAAGAAGCGTCTAGCTCTTGCTTCAGTTACTACTAAGTTACGGTCAGTTTGTTTTTTAAACTTTCTGTAACCCTCGTCAAATGACTCGTTAGGATGTACCTTAATACCAGGCAACGTCCTCACCACCTTTCAGATTAAAATAAGCCGTGAGTATAGTTTAATTTTCATAAATTTAAGCTTTTAACTATTTTTTTTTAAAACTCTTTTAATGCCATAAGCTTTATAATCATAAAATTTCAAAAAAGGCTTATTATGTCAAAGGATTTTCATCTTAGCTACGCTAAGAGGCGTTACATTTTTTTCGCCTGTATTACGCTATTTGTCTTTGTTTTGCCATTTATCAGGATAAATGACGCGCAGCTATTTTTGCTAAGTTTTGATAAAAGTAGAGTTGATCTCTTTTTTACAAAATTTGATATGCAAGAGCTTTATTTGTTGCCATTTTTGTTTATCATTTTATTCTTAAGCATATTTTTTCTAACGACACTTGCAGGGCGCGTTTGGTGCGGTTGGAGCTGTCCGCAAACTATTTTTAGAATGATATTTCGTGACCTTTTGCAAACTAAAATTTTAAAGATCAGAAAAAATATCCAAAATAAGCAAAATGAGCCAAAAGGACAAATTTTAAAGCGTGCTTTAGCAGTTGGAATTTGGTGTGTTTTAGCTCTTGTTATTTCGGCAAATTTTTTATGGTATTTTGTGCCACCGCTTGATTTTTTTGCTTATTTAAAAGAGCCAAGCGAACATGGAGTTTTGCTTGCATTTTGGCTTGTTATCGCTATTTGGTTAGTTTATGATGTCATTATTTTAAAAGAAAATTTTTGCATTTATGTTTGTCCTTACGCTAGGGTGCAATCAGTGATGTTTGATAACGATACGATCCAAGTTATTTACAACCAAAAAAGAGGCGGCGTAATCTATAATGGAAAAGAAAAATTTAAAAAACCAAAAGAAGAGGGCGCGCTGTGTACTGGCTGCGAGGCATGCGTGAGGATATGTCCGACGCACATTGATATAAGAAAAGGTATGCAGCTTGAATGTATAAATTGTCTAGAGTGTAGCGATGCTTGCGCTAAAGTGATGAAGCATTTTGATGAAAGCTCGCTTATTGAGTGGAGAAGTATAAACTCTATAAAAGAGCAAAAAAGGGTCAAAATTTTACGCTTTAGAACGGTTGCTTATCTTGTCATTTTAGGCATTGTCTTAACAGCTGGGGTATTAATGAGTGGCAAAAAAGAAAGTATGCTTTTAAACATAAATAGAACAAGTGAGCTTTATAAAATTTTAGGCGAAAATGAAGTCGAAAATTCTTACGTATTTTTGGTGCAAAATACACAAAATAAAGAGCATGCCTTTTACTTTGAAGTAGATGATAAGAATATAGAAATTTCTCGTCCAAATAAGCCATTTATATTAAAAGCTGGCGCAAAACAACGAGTCATTGTCACGTTAAAATCAAAAAATGAAAATTTAAGCGATAAAGATCTTTTAAAACATATAAATATAAAAGCCTACGCCACTGACGAGCCAGCTATCAGCGTGCAAAGACAAAGTACTTTTATCTATCCTAAAAGATGATAAAATGGCAAAAATTTAATAGGAAGCAAGATGGCGATCTCAGAAAAGGGTAAAAAAAGATACAAACTTATCGTAAAAACAGCACTTGAGCTATTTTTAGAAAAAGGATACGAAAAGACAAGCTTAAGCGACATTGTAGCGATAAGTGGCGGATCGCTTTCTAGCATTTATACATTTTTTGAGAACAAAGAGGGGCTTTTTGAGGCGATCGTTGAGCAAGAGATAGATAGCCTTATAAAAGAGATCGATGAGAAAATAGATCTTAAAATTTCCCACAGCTTGGAGGAATTTTTAACCAAATTTGCAACCATAATATTTTCTATCGTTTGCAGCAAAAGGCATATCTCTCTTGGTAGGATAATGATGAGTGAGGGTTCTAAAAATGGCGGCAAACTTGGTAAGACATTTTTGGATCAAATTTTAAAAAAGATCGATCTTGTGCTTATAAATTTCTTTGAAAGAGATGAGATAAAAGCCAAGCTTGATTTAAAATTTTCAGCCAAATTTGCTGCAAAGTACTTTATACAAAGTGTGATTGGAGCTTATTACTATGATTCGCTTTTGATAAATGAAGAACCAAAGCTTAGTGAAAGAGAGCGTAAAAAGCATGTTGGCTTGTGTGTTGAGTTGTTTTTGAATGGAGTTAGTAAAAAATAAAATTGACTTTTTATTTGTTTTCTAATAGAATCGAGAACTTTAAATTTTTGTAACAATTATTATAAAAACTAAATATGATATTAAAATTTAAAATTAAGAGAGGTTTTTATGGCAAATTTTAAAAGTGCTCTTGTGCTTTCGGTTGCAGTTTTATTTCTAAGTGGTTGTTTTGAAAATAAAGAGAATAAAGCGGCAGCAGGTCGCCAGATGCCACTATCTCATGTGGATATTTTTATCGCACAAAAAACAGACATACCTATTAGTTTTGATTACACCGCAACGGTTGTAAGTAGTCAAGATGTTATTATCTATCCAAAAGTTGGCGGAACTATCATAAAGCAGTTTTTCAAGCCAGGAAGTAAAGTAAAAGCGGGTGATAAGTTATTTTTAATAGATCCAGAAAAATATCAAGCTAGCTTTGACTCGCTTGATGCCTCTGTTGGCGTAGCAAATGCAAATTTGAAAAATGCTGAGACTGAGTTTAAAAGAATTTCTGCCCTTTATAAGAAAAATGCAGTCTCTCAAAAAGACTATGACGCAGCAGTTGCAGCCTATGACATTGCAAATGCGAATTTAGTAAGCGCAAAAGCAAATTTAAAAAATGCAAAAATAGATCTTGGCTACACGACTATCATAGCGCCATTTGATGGCGTAGTGGGTGATAACCAAGTAGATGTTGGCTCGCTTGTCATAGCAAACCAAACAAAACTTGTAAGGCTTACAAAAATAAATCCTATTGAAGCAGAATTTTATATCGCTGATGTGGATAATCTAACTAGAAAGACAAATTTGGATAACGGCTCATGGCAGCAGCTAAATAGTGACGCTGTGTTAAGTGTCAATGGCGAAAATTTTAATGGTAAAGTAAATTTTATAGATAACGTCGTAAATACTGCAACTGGTAGCGTTTTGGCAAAGGCTAGTTTTGATAATAGTGAAGGTAAAATTTTACCAGGTGCGTTTGGTCATATAAAGATGAGCGGTTTTGTTCAAAAAAATGCCTTTAACATCCCGCAAGTTGCCCTTCAGCAAAGCGCTACAAACTCTTATGTTTTAGTCGTAAAAGATGGCAAAGTAAGCCAAAAAAATGTAAAAACAGGATATCAAACAAAAAATATGGTAGCAGTCACTGAAGGCCTTGAAGATGGTGATAAGATAATCGTTAATAACTTCCTTAAAATCGGAGTTGGTGCACCAGTTGAAACTGATAAAGACCTAAGTGCGGAATTTATAAACGGCAAAGATGTAAATGCTACAAGTAGCAAGTAAAGGCAGATAGATGTTTTCAAGATTTTTCATAAACCGCCCGATATTTGCAACTGTTATATCTATCATCATAGTTATAGCAGGTCTTATGGGTATCAAGGGGCTTCCTATAGAGGAGTATCCAAGTCTTACACCGCCTACTGTCTCTGTAAGTGCGACATATAGCGGTGCTGATGCGCAGACTATCGCCGACTCAGTCGCAAGTGCGATCGAAGATCAGATAAATGGCGTTGAAAATATGCTATATATGCAAAGTACCTCAAGCTCAGCAGGTACTATGAATATAAGCGTATATTTTAAGATCGGCTCATCGTCAAAACAAGCTACGATCGATGTAAATAACCGCGTACAAGCTGCTCTTTCAAGATTGCCTCAAGAAGTGCAAAATATGGGAGTAACGGTGCGTGAAAGAAGTGGCTCGATCCTTCAAGTTGTTGGCTTTACAAATCCAAATATGGATTTGATCGAATTATATAACTATGTAAATTTAAATATTGCTGATGAGATAAAAAGGGTTAGTGGTATCGGTGATACAGTATTGATAGGTACTAAAGAGTATTCTATGAGAATTTGGCTAAAGCCAGATAGACTAGCTCATTTTAAACTAACTCCAAGCGACGTTATCTCTCAAGTAAAAATTCAAAACTCACAATACGCCGCTGGTAAGATAGGCGAACAGCCATCGGATGGTGGTAATCCTTATGTTTATTCTGTTCGTACCGATGGACGTCTTAAAAATGCAGCTCAGTTTGGCGATATAATAATTAAAAGTTCCGATGGATCAGTGTTGAAGCTAAAAGATGTAGCTACCATAGAGCTTGGAGCAGCTAGCTATGCTAACGACGCGATGTTAAACGGCAAACCGGCTATTCCTCTTTTGCTATTTTTACAAAACGATGCGAATGCTCTTGCTACCGCAAATGCTGTAAAAGAAAAGCTTAACGAGCTAAAGAAAACTTATCCTGTTGGCCTAGAGCACACCATAGCTTACAATCCAACAGAATTTATAGATGTTTCAATTGATGAGGTTATAAAAACTTTCATTGAAGCGATGGTACTCGTCTTAATCGTAATGTACTTTTTCTTAAAAAGTTTTCGTGCGACTATCATTCCGATGCTTGCCGTGCCAGTATCTATCATAGGTACATTTGGCGGACTTTATGTGATGGATTTTAGTATAAATTTGATTACACTTTTTGCCTTAGTTCTTGCCATCGGTATCGTCGTAGATGACGCTATTATCGTCATAGAAAATGTCGAGAGAATTTTACATGAAGATAAAGAGATCAGCGTAAAAGACGCGACATTTAAGGCAATGGAGGAGGTGCAAACTCCGGTTATCTCTATCGTACTCGTGCTTTGCGCAGTTTTCGTGCCAGTCTCTTTCATGGAGGGCTTTGTAGGCGTTATACAAAAGCAGTTTGCGCTAACACTTGTTGTTTCTGTTTGTATCTCAGGCTTTGTTGCTCTTACACTTACGCCAGCACTTTGTGCGGTTATGCTTAAAAAGCAAGAGAGCAAGCCATTTTGGATAGTTCAGAAATTTAACGACTTCTTTGACTTTAGCACCAGACTCTTTACGGCCGGAGTGGCTAAAATTTTAAGGCATATTATTATTAGCTTTATTGTAATTGGTATTTTAGGATTTGCCACTTATAAGCTATTTGATGCTGTGCCAAAAGGGCTTGTGCCTTCAGAAGACAAGGGTGCTTTAATGGTTATCACCTCACTTCCACCTTCAACAAATATGCTAAAGACAAAAGAAGAAGTAGTCTCAATTAGCAACGCCATTTTAAGCAATCCAAATGTTGAGTTCACTATGGCTTTTGCAGGTTATGACATACTAGCTAGCTCGCTTAGAGAAAATTCAGCCGTTAGCTTTATAAAACTAAAAGATTGGAGTGAGAGAAAAGGCGCTAACAATGGAGCTGATACATTGGCTGGCCAGTTTAACGGTATGCTTTGGAGCTCAAAAAACTCAATGACATTCGTTGTAAATTTACCACCTATCATGGGTCTATCAATGACTGGTGGCTTTGAGATGTATCTGCAAAACAAAAGCGGCAAGAGCTACAATGAGATAGAAGCAGACGCTAGAAAAGTATCAGCAATAGCTAATGCAAGACCTGAACTAACAAATGTTAGAACCACGCTTGAGACAAATTATCGTCAGTTCAAGATAACAGTTGATAAAGAAAAAGCTAAATTATTTGGTGTAAGCGAGAGCGAAATTTTTAGCACGGTAGCAGCTACTTTTGGCTCTTACTATATAAATGACTTCAACCTTGCAGGCAAGTCCTACCGCGTATATGCAAGGGCAAGCGATAACTTTAGAAACAGCCCTGAGGATCTAAGAAAAATTTTTGTCCGCTCAAATGATGGCGGCATGGTGCCACTAAATTCAGTAGCAACACTTACAAGAACGATCGGACCTGATATCGTTGATAGATTTAACCTCTTTCCATCAGCTAAGATCATGGGTGATCCAAAACCTGGCTACACGTCAGGCGATGCGATAAGAGCGATCCAAGAGGTCGTAAATGATACGCTAAGCAGCGAGGACTACGCTATAAGCTGGGCTGGAACAGCGTATCAAGAGGTAAATTCTCAGGGAACTGGCACAGTCGCCTTTATCTTTGGTATGATCTTTGTCTTTTTGATCCTTGCTGCTCAGTACGAGAGATGGCTCATTCCACTTGCGGTTATCACAGCCGTACCATTTGCGGTATTTGGCTCATTGCTAGCAGTTTGGATAAGAGGCCTAACAAACGACATCTACTTTGAGATCGGACTCTTGTTGCTTATCGGTCTAGCGGCTAAAAACGCCATTTTGATCGTAGAGTTTGCAATGCAAGAGCGTGATAGCGGTAAGAGTATATTTGACTCAGCGATAAATGCGGCTAAACTTCGCTTTAGACCTATCGTAATGACATCAATTGCATTTACACTTGGCGTATTTCCTATGGTTATAAGCACAGGTGCTGGTGCAGCTTCTCGCCACTCACTAGGAACTGGCGTGGTTGGTGGTATGATTGCTTCTACTACGATAGCTATATTTTTCGTGCCAATGTTTTATTATTTGCTTGAAAATTTAAATGAAAAATACTGGAAAAAGGGAGCAAAAAAAGATGAAAAATAAAGCGTTTATACTTATAGCGGTGGCGTTTTTAACTGGTTGCTCATTTCGTCCAGATATGCCAAATGTAGATACAAATTTCACCTCAACATATACTTTCGAGACAAGCGATATAAGGGATCTTTGGTGGAGAGAATTTAACGATGAAAATTTAAATTCTCTAGTAGAAAATGCACTCGAGAAAAATACAAATTTACGTGTTGCTTATTTAAATTTAGAGAAAGCAAAGGCAAGCCTTGGCGTAGCTGAGGCAGATTTGCTTCCTGGTATAAATTTAAATGTAGGCTACGAAAAAGCAAAAAGTAGCGGTGAAACGTATACTAAACAACCACAAACTCGTTATAGAAAATCAGATATAAATTTAGGATTAAACTATGAGATTGATCTTTGGGGTAGAGTAAGAAATAATGTAGCTGCAGCTGAAGAAAGCCTAAATGCAACCAAATTTGACTACGATAGCGCGAGGCTAAGTATCAGCTCAAGTGTTGCAAAAAGCTACTTTGCGTTAGTTTCATTAAATATGCAAGAAGCTGTGCTAAGAGAGACTTTAAAAACTTATGAAGACACGCTAGCGCTTCGCAAAACACAGCTTGATCTTGGAAGCATAAATGAGATGACTTATTTGCAAAGCAAGGCAGCAGTAGAAAGCGCTAAGACCAATCTTACTTCTATATTAAATGCAAAGTCAAAAGCTATCACTTCACTAGCCATCTTGACTGGTAAAAGTAATAATGAAATTTTAAGTGGAGCTATTGCTAGCTCGCAAAATTTACCAGCTTCTCCCGAGATAAGTGCTGGCATTGGCTCTGAAATTTTGCTAAGAAGAAGCGACGTGGCAAAAGCACTGGCTGATTTAAAAGCTACAAATGCTCTTGTTGGTGTTGCAAGGGCTGAGTATTTTCCAAGCATTTCACTGACTGGACTTTTTGGCTTTTCAAGTATTGATTTTGAAAATATCTTTGTTGGAAATGCTAATACATGGAGTATAGGAGGCTCTTTAGCACAGAAAATTTTTGATTTTGGTAGGACAAAAAATAATGTCCGTGTTGCTGAAACAAATGAGCAAATCGCAGCTGTTAATTATGAAGCAGCGGTAAAATCGGCTCTTGGTGAAGTAAGAGATGCTCTTGTCTCAAGGCAAAATGCAAAAATTTCTTTGGAACAAGTGAAAAATTTGCTACAATCGCAGCAAAAAATTTATTCACTTGCCAAAGATCAGTATAACGCTGGCTACATTGGACATTTAGAGCTTCTTGATGCGGAGAGAAATTTGCTTCAAGCAAAATTACAAGACGTCTCAGCAAAGCTTGATGAGGTCGATAGTGCAGTCGAAGTTTATAGAGCTTTTGGCGGCGGTTTTAAGTTAGAAAAATAATTAAAAAGGAGAGCAATTGGGAACTAAGATATTAAATTTCTTGTTTTCTTGGGGTTTTTTTGTTTTTGCTATCGCTCTTGGCGTAGCATTATGGTTTGCGATAAATTACGTGGATACATTTAGGCTTGAGTCAAGCTTTTATGATATCGGCGAGATATTTATGATGGCAGCTGTTTTTTGTATTGCCTTTTATGTGATCGCAGCGATATTTGTTATTCCTATTAGAGCGATCAAAAAATCTTAATCTTTCATCTAAGGACAAAATCCTTAGATGAACTTCTTGACTTCATTATGTAAAATTCTTAGATTTTTGATTATTTATTTTAAAAATTTATTTATGAAATTTACCGCATTTATATTACTACTTCTAACAAGTATATTCTTAATAGCTTGCTCAGCTA
This sequence comes from Campylobacter concisus, assembly GCF_002913045.1. NCBI lineage: Bacteria > Pseudomonadati > Campylobacterota > Epsilonproteobacteria > Campylobacterales > Campylobacteraceae > Campylobacter > Campylobacter concisus. The sequence continues at coordinate 35,469 of NZ_PPAF01000041.1, forward strand.
ATCAAGCAAACAAAAAGATAAGCAACTCTGAACTAGAAAACTTAGCTAAACAATATGGTGGAGTATATATATTTGATGAGAAATTTGAGAAAGAGATAGTGAGACAAGAACAAATAAGAGATAGTAAAAGAAAAGAAATTTTAGAGAGAATAAAGACAATACCTAATAAAAATGAAAGAAATCAAAAAATGAGAGAAATTTTAAAAACAGAGTTTTATGATAATCCAAAAATGGATCAAACCCTCTCAAATGGTAAAAAATACTACACTCGTTGGATAGATTATGAAAGAGATACTGGTAAAAAAGCAGAAGTACCTGAAAGCTATACGAATAAGATAAAAGAATTTATAGGAAATGATTTTTTAAAAGAAGAACCTAGAATTTACCCTAAATATATGTATTTTGATGGAAAAGAGATGAGAATTATAAAAATATATCTTTCATATACTTATATTGAAACCAAATATGGACTATTTGGTGATGAAGGTAGAGGTGTATCATTTACTAAAGAGTCTTTTGGTACAAAATCAGGAGATAATATTTTCTACTTAATAAACAACAAATTCATAAAAGCAAACAAGGACAAGTAAGTGCAAACTAAAAAATCAAATAAAGAGCTAATAAATTGCTTTAAAGACTATATTGATATAGCTGATGCAAGTTATGCAATGCTTCATAATGTATTTGAGAATGAAAGAAATGGACTTGATGAGCTTTATGATAAATTTGGTAAAGATAATGTTCCTGAAAATATTGTAAATTCTTATAGAGAAGATGAAAAGAAAAAGCCTATTTGGAGATATAAAGACAATATTAGAATAGGTGATATCTTGACTGAAGATGTTCGAGATAAAAATGATAATCTTATTAAAGAAGTCGGTAGCCCCACTGCTTATGCCCTTTGCATAGAAGCTAGATTTATGGCTGATAAAATAGTAAAAAAACCAATAGAAGAAGGAGATGAAAAAGAAGAAATTGTTGAGTTGTCAAATAATGTTAAGAATTTTATAAAAACATCTAAAACCAAGCCACCAAGAATTTTTTATACCCCCGAATCCCTCTCCCCTCGCACAAAACTTTTTGTTAATCGCTATGAGCTAGTAAAGCACATACCTAATCAAAAATCAGGTTTTAGCTCAACTATATTTTATGACACGCTTAAGTCAAACTATATCATAGGCTTTAGAGGAACAGAGATGAAAATGAATGATCTCTTAGATGATACCTTTATGGCTATCACATCAAGAGCGCTTATGCAAATATCTGCTTTAAAATCACTTCAATCCTCTATGCAAGAAGCTATAAATTCTCATAGTCAAAACTTAAGTGGTTTAGATAATGAAGGTGGTAATTCTTTAAATTTAGATAACACCGCCAAAGACATCATTCTATCAGGTCACTCATTAGGAGGTCATCTAGCTCAAATATATGCAGTAACCTTTAAAGATAGCGGAGTAAAAGAACTTTATACTTATAACGCTCCAGGAATTTATGGTGGTATATTAGCTTCAGCTTTTACTTGGAGCTTAAGGCTTCTTAGCTTTGTAGCTAAAGCCATAGCAAAAGGTGCAAGATGGATAGCAAGAGTCATAGACAAAGATGGCTTTATAGGAAAGATGGTAGGTTCGGTCTTTAACAAGATAAAAGGTATGTTTGGCTTTAAGGATGATAAGAGTAGCGTAGATGAATACGTAGATGTAGTTAAAAATAATGAACAAGCTCAAAAGACTCTTGCAGATAAAAAAGTAAGTTCTAATATAAATAAGGCGAGCAAAGAAAAAGATATAGACATAGAGATACATCACGTAGAGAGCGTTAAACAAAGTATCAATAGAGATGAAGATAGCTTTTCAAAAGATGTAGCTGTTTTAATAGAACCTACCTTTTCAGTCATATCTGATCTAGGCTATAAACTAGGCATAGATACAACTGGCGAAGTAAAGTATGAAAATACTGAGAATAGGCACTTGGTGAATATATTAATTAGATCTCACTTTTTAAAAGAGAGCGTTTTAGTTTTATATATGTTGTGCTATCTTTTAGAAAATAAAGAAAATGAAGTCAAGATAGAAGGCAAAGATATAGCTGAAGCACTTGATTATCTAAATGAATATATCCAGTCACTTAAATTTAAACTAAAATGCATAAGATCGAAGTTAAATTTAGATGTAAATATAGATGATATAAGCGATGCTTCTATGCTAGATACACCTTTATATATTTTTTATGCTTATTTAAATCTCTTTTACGAATATGGCAAATTTAGTGATGAAAATTTTAAGCAAGATATGGTTGGGTATATAATAGAAAATTTAGGCAGCAATATAGATAAAAATAGCAACAAAGAGGCACATCTAGTAAAGATACTAGATATAGATGATCTAGATAAACTAGATGCGACAAAGATAGTAAGTGATGCTAGAGCTGGCGATATAGATATGCTAGTGGCAATTTGTGCTTTGAATTTATTTGTATTTGAAAAAAAGATAGATGTAAATGAAATTGGCAAATACTTCTCTTATAGCAAAAACATCTATAAAAATATAACGATACTACGAGATAATAGAGTGGATATAGCAGAGGCTAGCATCTTTGTAAAAGATAGAATAGATATGCTAAAGAGCATAATAAATCTAAAATACGCGGATCTAGTAAAGCTAAAAGAAAATGAAAATTTTTTAGCTAGCATAGACTCTAAGGACATAAGCTCTAGCAATGAAGCCATAGTAATAGCTAATAATAAATCTGCTCAAAATAACGATGATGTAGCTTACAACAATAAAGTAGCAACCGATGATATAAAAGCTCTTATGAATGAGAGTGTAGGAAGTATCTTTTATAAAAACAACGATACCCTTAGTGTAAGTGCAGTGGATAAAAGTATAGTCGATGTTGAGGTATTAAAGGAGATATTTAAGCTAGATAGCAAAAATATGAATCAAAGAATATATCTAAACTCTGCTCTTTTATCTAAAGCCAATGAAGAGGAGGATTATCCACTTTATTTTAAAGACGAAAAATATAACAGTGATGAGAATATACCTCTAAATTTTACTCATCAGCCAAGAGATGAAGATAAAGATATAGGAAGGCTAAATGTTGCTTATAGAAATTCTCAAGCAAATATATTAAATTATTCACTATTAAATAAGAGTCTAAATATCGATCTAAAACCAATGAGCAAAAAGACTAAAGAGGCTCTTTCAAATTTAAATCAAAGGCAAAATTTACAAAAAGATAATCAATCTAAAGAAATTTCATCCACTGCAACTTCATGCCCTGTCATAGAAGACGACACTATCATTTGCCCACATGGTGGTCATGTGATCTTAAAAAGTAGGGCAGGCAGGAGCATAAGATCAGACGATCAAGGCGTGATACTCGATGTTGATTTTATAAACTCGCCGATAGTAGGCTGCTCGGCTAGGATTCCATGCGTCATAGTAGCTTATGTACCAAGATCAGCACTTAGTCTAAAAAGCATGAATGATCACTACGCTGTAATGCAAGATCTAGTGCCAAACTGCCTAAGCAACACCGGCTCTTTGCTAAGGTGCATAAAAAAAGAGAATAAACTAAAACTAGAGCATAGTTTAAGTAATCCTGGTATGCAAGATAGTAGCGAAGTAATAAAAGATATAAATTTAAATAATGCCTACATAAGGCTTCATATAAAATCAGCTCTTAATCAAACAGATAATCTTGCCGTTTGCATATATAAGTTAAATGATGTGGAATATAAAAACCAAGAGGGGTTTAAAGAAATGGAGCTAAATTTAGACGAAGGCTCTGATATAAAAGATAAGAAGCTAAAAGAGTATCTAAAGGCCCGATTTAGAGATGATAAATTTAGTATCTCATCATTTAACTTTAAATACTCGCTTATGAATAAAAATTTTATTTTTATTACCCCTAAATATACTGAGCCTATCTATAAAGATATGACGCTTCCTAAGAGCGGAATAGGATTTTTTCAATTTGTAGATGATATGAGTGACGATAACAATCTTATCTATATTACGCCAAGTAAGGCAAAAACAGTATGTATAAAATTTGCTTGTGGGTTAGATAGTGAATATAGCGATAATATAAATATAATTAAAACAGTAGTGGTGGCATAACGATGAATGATATAAATATAACCTACTCTTGCGAAGAGAGTTTAAAAAAGATAAAAGAGTACATGGCTGATGCAAAGAGCGTGACGCTTTATACGTCTAGTTTAAATTCTCTTGAGTCAAACTACTTTGGCAGTATGGCAGCCTTAATAAGAAATGAACTATCAACATTTCTAAATCCTCGTTCTTGGAAAGCAATTTTTTCTAAAGAAGATAGGACAATATCTATCGTTACTGATTTTTATATAGATAAAGAGAGTTTTAAAGATAACAATCTAGATAAATCAAGGGAATTTAAATATAGAGGAATTCCAGTAAAAGTAGTTCATAAAAAGAGTGCAGTTGATAAGTTCTTTGTAAATTTAAAGGAGAAGATCGATCCCATAAAAATTAAAACAGAAAAAATAAAGTATGGTCCAGGAAGAGAATATCAAGCTAGACCAGTAGAAAATTTTGCTGAAATGTTTGAATTTATAATATCTTATTACAACAAAAGCAAAGATGTTTTAAGAGAGTGTTTAAGTACTTTAAAAGACGATCTAATAAATGATGCAAAGCCTTTAATGTCTAATGAGGAGTTAAACGAAACTAAATTTGAAAGAAGCGTCAAAGAGTGTTTTGATGAGCTAGATAAAAATTTAAAAAATCTAAATGAGGATGATGGAGAATTTATTATAAAGCAGTTCATACTTTCTATATTAAGCCTTGTTGATTTGTCAGGTACAAAAGCAGTAGGAAAAAAATTAATAGGATGGGGTACTGTTGCTTGGGAACTTATTAATTTTTCCACTGAAGCATATAAGTATTATGACAATAAAGCATTTTATGGAGTATCTTTGCCTATACTAAGATTTTTTACATCTAGGTTTGCTTCTATTATAAATACCTTAAATATAAACTCAAATTGCAATGTATTGGTGTTCAAAAGTGATAAGAATTCTAAGGCTGGATTTTTTATAGACTTTACACATTTAAATTTAGACTATGTACCTTTTCAGATTAATTCAGTCGCAAAGGAGATAAACTGCAATGCAGATGAAGGATATAGCGTATATGGATATTTAGATGATGTATCAGTGTTTGAATATACTAAAGATGTTTGCTCTTACGATATCATAAATAAAAACTTAGGATTTGGCTCAAGTGATGATACGCTCTTTAATAGACTAAAAGAAGAGATAAAAAGTACAAATGCAAATTTAAATTTTATCTGTGCTTCAAATTTTAACTCTATAAAGTTAGCTAATCTAATAGCAGATAAATCCGATAAAAATAATACCTCAGTAAATGATGAGATGAATAGTAAAGACTTCTCAAATTTAAATAAAAACTATATCGTTCTTTCAAACTCCCCTTTTAGATCAAGTGCAGGATTAAGAGAGGAAGTTATTAGTAAAAGTCTTGATCAAACTATAAAAGATGATATAAATAGATCAAAAAGTAGCAACCTGGTAAAACAAAAATTTAGTGACATAAAGACTCTAAATCCAGTAAAAGACTATAGCAAATATAGTATAGATATAGATCAAAATAATGACAAATCAACTCTTTTGCTAAATTTATCTCCATTTGCAAGGATAGAAAAAAGCTATATAGATAACATTATAGAGAAAAAAGAAGCTAGTGATCGTAGAGCCAATCAAAGTTCTATTGGACTTTCACCAAATAAATCAAATAATGATGAGCTTTATAATGTGAATTTTTTACATATAAATGCTTATGCTAAGCAGCCAAACGATATGGAGAAGATAAAAGAAAATGAAAAAGCTTATATGGATAAGGTCACTCTAACTTTTAAAGATATTTTTGAAAAGATAAATAAAAATGTTTCTGAAAGAAGTTTTGACCCAAACTATCCTAGTGTAGATGATATGGTTAATATGAAAAAATACGAAGATGAAATGAATATAGAAGATGCTAAAGAACTTACAAGCGAAATAATCGATCGTATGCCAAAAGACCACTACTCTTTAACAGAAGTGCTCTCTATTGCCGTGGCTTACTTTATAATAACTAAAAGCTACCCAGGGGACCTGGTAAAGAAATCTGTTAGTAATGATGGGGAATATATAGAGATAGCAGAAAGAAAGATAAAGGTTATCCATAAAAACGCAACAATAAGACTTGGCGAAAAAGAGCAAGCTTTGTTTTTTTACAAAGATAGTATAAATGCAAATGTTGGTGAATATATTTGCATTGAAGAGTTAAGAGACTATATGGAATACTCAAAAAAAGGTAACGTAGCAAGTGTGGAAGAACTCTTAAAAGCAAATAATGAGAATAAACATGAGGTCATAGACACTTCTATCTTGGGGTTAAAGGAGCAAAAGCAGATAGAAGAGCTACTTGATAAACAAGCAAAAGAGATAGAGGATTGTTGGAAAAAGGACGATGCTATCTTGAAAAAGACTTTAAACATGCAAGATATCCCTTATGAAACCATAGAAAAAGATATGAAGAAGGAAGCTCCAACGCTTATAGTAAAAACCGCCATAGAAGGGCTATTTCCTTTTGCAGAGTACTTTAGTGAAGATGGTCAATCAAAAATTTATAATTCTATTGGTTCATTTATATTTGATCCAAATAAAAAAGAGGCAACAGATGAGCTTCTTGATGAGCTTGGTGTATTAAACATTGTAAGACAGTTATTTACTATGAATAATACTGAAAATGTGGATAAATTTATAAAGTATGTAACAAATTCTAAAACAAATGTTGAAATCCTAAGGAAATCAAAAGGAAATCTGCTTAAACAGGCTATTAACTCTGTAAAACTTCGTCTCCTAATAGGCCGCTATAACATAAGTATCATCTGGAATAGTATGAGAAGCTTTGCTTTTATGAAACAAACTTATATGTTTAACCCAAAAGATGTCGAAGCTATGAGAAATATGCTAAAAGGATATGGCAAATCACTAGGCAAAGATGTAGGAGTAGCTTTTCTTAAAGGTATGGTAGAACTTTATAAAACATCATATGAAAAACTAGAAGAGAACTACAACGAAATAATGCACACAAGATACACATATAAATTTAATGAAGCTTACGCACTAAATAATATCTCATATAAACCTATGTCTATAAAAGAAGCTTATGATAAAAATAGTACAAATAGCTATTGCTACTATCCAGTGATGATCTATCAAAACTATATAAGTCTAAATTTAAATAGACTATTTCTAGGAGCTAATATAAATAGTGGAGGATTAGACTATAACTCATTTATCTACTATGATATAAACAATAAACAAAGCAAACTCTCACATAACCTTGCTTCAAAGCTAGCACTAAATAACCTTAGTGCTTATCTATGTTTAGATGAACTAAGAGGAGCTGGCAATGAAGTAGATGCAAACTACTTTAATTATGCAAGAAGTAGATATATTAACTCTGATGTAGAGATAAGAGGATTAAATTTAGATGTTAAAGAGGAGAAAGAAATTTATAGTGTCTATAACAAAGATGACAACCAAGATGGATATAGTTTCTCTTCTGCTATAAAAGCCTATCAAAAAGCTGTTGAGATAATAAACAAATTTAAAAAAGGAATCTTTAACACCAGTGATGAAAACAATCATTCTAATCTCTCAAGAGATTTGGTAGAGGCTCTTGATACTATTGGCAACAATAACATAAAGGGTGTGTATGTGGGGTGTAAGGTCGATTTAAAAGATAAAGCTAAAGAAAATATCCCTCCTCGTCTAATCGGTCGTCTAGCCACCACCATAGTAATGGAAGATGGTCTATATATAGGATAAAAGATGAAGAAGATTATATTTACAGCTTTAGCTATCTTAGTAATAGCCATATCACTAATAGAAATAAATAAAAGAATAAATAAAGGAAATTTAATGGATAACAATAATACATATATAGTTATAGCTCCAAATGGAATGGAAATACCATTTGATAAAAATACAAATTTATCAGTCTCACCTCTTGATTATGGGAGTGAGACTATAGGTGTAAAAGAGCACTCCCAAATGCTCCTTCAAGCCCGCTCCATCCTAGACTCATCTCCATATAAAAACTATAAACCACTATACTATAACCCTAAACCAAACTCTCTAGGTCAAACAGACTATCTATCATTTAAACCATGGCTAGATATTAGCTATAAACCAAGCTCAACTAAACTATCTCCTTGGACTAAATCAGAAAAAGCTTACTATGAAAGCTTAAAAGATAAAAGAGATAGATATATCTATCTAGTAAAAAGAAGTAATCTAAAATGCACTATGATAGATATCCCTGAAGATGCAATAGCTAGAGTAGATAACAAAGGCAAACTAACTAAACCAGAATATGCTGAAATTTATGATGAAGTAAATGCTAATAAAGGTACATTAAAATCAATGCTCTTTTCTGCAGAGTGGGGAATATGTGCTGGCATACTTGGAAATCCTATGGGATTTTCACATGGAAATGAAGCAGGCTTTAAAGCAAGAGATTATCAAAGAATTTTCTTGGCAGCTCAGCTAGGAGTAGTAAAGGCTTTAGATTTTTTAGGTGATCTATTTGAATATCAAACTTACAATATAGGTCTAAACAAAAATTTACAAATGGCAGAAGAGTTTAGAAAACTATTTACTAATCCTCCACTAGATGAATATGGCATGATGCCTTATCTTGATGAAATAGTAGGTAATTACTTTGTAATGGATTTTAATAGGGACGGAGTAGCATTTGATCCAGAAGGAACAACACATAAATTTTTAAGAGAACTCGTAGAAGATAAAGGTGAGCTATTAGATCCTAGAGACTTTGACGCTAATAAAACAACGAGGGAGGAATTTATGTCATATCTCAAAAAGGAAATGCCACATTTTACAACTAGATTTGATAAAAAAGGCTTTCCAAATAAGATGACACAAAGAGACATAGACTTATACATCGACTCCACCCTTCTAGAAGCTAAAATAATGTCTCTAACTCCACCAGAAGGATATCCAAATGCACCATACTACAACACACCAGAAGAGCTAATAAGACTATATGAGGCTGGTAAATTAGATAAAAAGCTAAATCCTTTAATACCAGTAATGTATAGAGAAAGTTTTCCTGAAGATCTTAGGCAAAAGATATTAAGCTATGCTAAAGAGCATAATATAAAGGATTAAAGAATAAATTTAATATCTATGGCTCCAAACGGAGCCAAATATAAATATATTAAGCCACTACAATCAAAGATCTCTACGATAACCGGCCTAATAGAACTTTATAAAACCTCATATGAAAAACTAGAAGAAAACTATAAAGAGATAATGCATGTAGGCAATATGTTTGTCGCACTATTAACTTAAAAAAATAAATTAATTTTAGGAGATAATTGGACTTTTTTATAAGAAAAATCGCGAATAGCGATCTATACAAATTTTGATAAAGAATTTCAATATATTTTAATATCAAAATGAGCTAAATTTTGAAAAAATTAAAGCATATTTTTAAACTTGCTTTTAACTTTTTTGTTATAATATCCCATCAAAAATAAAAAGGATATTTTTTATCCTAATTAAGGTTTTAAATTTGAGAGTATATTTAGACAATAACGCTACAACAATGGTTGATCCTGAAGCTTTTGAGCTTATGAAGCCATATTTTTGTGAAAAATACGGTAATCCAAACTCGCTTCATAAATTTGGCTCTGAAACACATCCAGCTTTAAGAACAGCACTAGATCAGCTCTATGCCGGACTAAACGCAAAAGATAGCGATGACATCGTCGTTACCTCATGTGCAACTGAGAGCAACAACTGGGTAGTAAAAGGCATCTACTTCGATAAAATAGCAACTGGCGAGAAGAAGCGTATCGTAACAACCGCAGTTGAACATCCAGCTATTTTGGCAACTTGTAAATTTTTAGAAAAATATGGCGTAGAGCTTACTGTTTTAGATGTAAATAACGATGGCATAGTCACTCCGGAACAGCTAAGAGCTGTAATGGATGAGAATGTAGCACTTGTTTCTATAATGAGTGCAAATAACGAAACTGGCATGATCTTTCCTATAAAAGAGCTTGCTAGTATCGCTCATGAATACGGGGCTTTATTCCACACGGATGCGGTTCAGGCAGTTGGTAAGATAAAGATAAATGTCCAAGACCTTGACGTTGATTTTTTAAGCTTTTCTGCGCATAAATTTCACGGACCAAAGGGTGTTGGAGCACTATTTATAAAAAATAGTATGCCACTAAGTAGCTTACTTCATGGCGGCGAGCACATGGGTGGACGTAGAAGTGGCACGCTCGATGTTCCTGGCATCATCGGCATGGGTAAAGCACTTGAACTGGCAAATAAATTTATGGATTATGAGCACTCTCATGTTCGCCGTTTGCGTGATAAGCTTGAAGATGCAATTTTAAAAATTCCTGATGTTAGCGTTGTAGGAAAAAAAGAACAACGTGTGCCAAATACCATTTTGGCTTCTATAAAAGGCGTTGAAGGTGAAGCTATGCTTTGGGATCTAAACAAAGCTGGCATCGCAGCTTCAACTGGCTCAGCATGTGCAAGTGAAACATTAGAGAGTAACCCAATAATGGAGGCTATAGGGGCAGATAAAGAGCTAGCTCACACCGCACTTAGATTATCTCTTTCTAGATTTAATACAGAAGAAGAGATTGATTATGCGATCGAGCACATAACAAAAGCGGTAAATAGACTAAGAGATATCTCTAGTACATTTGCCTACGCCCCAGAATGGCATAAGAGCGGATTATAAAATTTAAAGGAAATAACATGGCAAAGAATAATTTGATCGGAGGCTCTATCTGGGATGAGTATTCTAAGGTAGTGCAAGATAGGATGAATAATCCTAAATTTATGGGAGAGATAACCGAAGAAGATGCTAAAAAGGCAAACGCAAAGCTTATTGTGGCTGATTTTGGTGCGGAAAGCTGCGGTGATGCGGTTAGGCTATACTGGCTTGTTGATGAAAAGACAGACAAAATAATAGATGCTAAATTTAAAAGCTTTGGCTGTGGCACAGCGATAGCTAGCTCTGATACGATGGCTGAGCTTTGTATCGGCAAAACAGTTGATCAAGCTGTCAAGATCACAAACCTTGATGTCGAAAAGGCTATGCGTGACAATCCAGAAACACCGGCTGTCCCGCCTCAAAAGATGCACTGCTCGGTTATGGCGTATGATGTTATAAAAGCAGCTGCGGCAAGCTATAAAGGCATAGATCCAGAGCATTTTGAAGATGAGATCATCGTTTGCGAGTGCGCTAGGGTAAGCCTTGGTACGATTAAAGAAGTGATAAGACTAAATGACCTTCACACAGTTGAGGAAATCACGCAATACACCAAAGCTGGTGCATTTTGCAAGTCTTGCGTAAAGCCTGGTGGCCATGAAAAAAGAGAATATTATTTGGTGGATATTTTGCGTGATACTAGGGCTGAGATGGAGCGTGAGAAGATCGAAGCTCAGGCAAATGCCCAAGCAAATCATACTTTAGGTGACATTAGCTTTGAAGATATGACGATGGTAGGGCAGTTAAAAGCGGTAGAGTCTGTCATAGATAAAGAAATTCGCCCAATGCTTGAGATGGATGGTGGAAATCTAGAAATTTTAGATATCAGAAATGATAACGGAGAAAATACTGATATTTATATCCGCTATCTTGGTGCTTGCTCGGGCTGTGCAAGTGGCTCAACTGGCACTCTTTATGCGATTGAAAATGTCTTACAAGAGAGCTTAAGCCCAAAAATTAGGGTAATGCCTATTTGATTTTATTAACTAGCCCTTGTGGGCTAGTTTTATTCTCTTAAGAATTTTAAAATTTCACTTCTAATTTGATTCAAATCACCCACAAATTTTTTTTCAAACTGCGAGCGATTAAAGGTTCGCTGACGTTTTGCTAACTGAGCCGTGTGCGTAGCTATGAGCTCTTTAAGCTCGTTTTGAGAAATTTCTTTATTTAAAAATTGCTTGCACTCTTTTAAACCTATTGATTTTAGTGGTTTTGGCTCACTTTTGTATTTATTAAACAAAAATTTCGCCTCATCTACGAGCCCGGCTTCAAGCATGCCTTTTGTTCTCTTTTTGATACGTTCTCTAAGCTCATCTTTATCCCATAAAATTTCAAATATCGCTAGCTCTTTTATGATGCTCTCTTTAGTATTTTCTCTTAGCCAAATGCTTGGGATTTGGCTACTAAATTTATAAATTTGATACCACTTTTCGAGACGATAAGAGTCGTTTTGGCTAAATTTACTTGCAAACTCAGGATCGATTTTTATAGCTAGTTTATAAATTTCTTCATTGCTTAAATTTAGCTCACATTTTGGCACATCTGGTGCAAGTCCGCTAAGCATTGATTTTAGATAAAAGCCGCTGCCTCCTGTAATGATGAGTGGGCAGTCTTGTGAGCGCGCAAAATTCTTTGCATTTTTATAAATTTCAAAAAATGCCCCAACGCTAAATTCTTCATCAGGATAAATTTCATCTACACCAAAGTGCTTTATAGTTTCAAGCTGCTCTTTATTTGGCTTTGCGCTGGCGATATCTATCTCTTTATAAAGTGCAAGCGAATCAAGACTTAAGATGACGCCATTAAGCTCCTTTGCAAGCTCAAATGCAAGATCGCTTTTGCCACTTGCCGTGGTGCCAATTATTGCAAATTCTTTAAACAAGTCTAGCCCTCGTAAAACGAGCTAAAGAGTAAAATTTCATCATTTTCCTTGTTATTTTTACCATCTTTTATAAGACTTGCCAAAACACCGGCAAAATACGGAGCAAAGCTAAGTTCATTTAGTCCATAAGCTTGGTTATAGATCAAGTTACTATATATGTTATCGCGTCCAAGAGCTGGCTTATCGTTTGAGCTAAGAAGCACGTAGTTTGCCCTAAAGCTAGGCTCTTTTAGCTCGCTTATGCCAAGATGTATCTTTAGCTCATTTAAAAATGCATTAATCTTTTCAGTTTTAACAAGCGTATCGATAGCGCCGACTTGTAAATTTGTAATAATCGTAACGCCATTTTTAGTTGGATAAATTTTGGCAAATAGATCATTTAAGATGATTGGTTTTTTAGGGATTTGTCCTTCGTTTAGGCTAAGATCAATGGTATAAAATTTAGCCAAAATCGCATTTATGCTCGTGCCTAGTTTATTTGAAAGCTCTAAATTTTTTGAAGCGATCACAAAGTTATCGGCCTCATATTCGCCGTTATTGCCGGTAGCTTTTTGCACTATTTGCCCTTGCGTTTTTAGCTCATAAATTTCATCATTTATAAATTTTGCTCCGAGAGAATTTAGCTCATTTATCAAAGCTTTTTTGAGCTCATTTGTGTCAATACTTGCGTTTTTGGCTAAATTTATAGCGCCTTTTATGTTTTTATTTATTAGCCCAAAATTTGTAAGCTCTTTATCTACGCTTAAAATTTCTTGCTCGCTATGGGCAACCTTTATCTCATCAAGCCTTTTTTTAAAGCTTTCGTCATTGCTAAAAAGTAGATAAACGCCGCTCTCATCGAAATTTATCTGCGGATATTTGTTGTTTAAATCTCTTAAAATTTCAAAGCTTTTCTTACCAAATTTTGAAAACAAAATTTGCATCTTTTTGTCGTGAGCTTTGGTTGATTTAAGTGTAAAATTTGTCATCCAAGCTCTAAAATTTTCATTTAAGCAAATACTTATATCAAGCTCGCTTTTTTTGCTAACTAGCCCCATAAATGAGCTAGATATCGCTCCATCTCTTGCAAGCGCTGTGGTGTTAAATGGGGTTAAAATTCCGCTTTCAAACTCATCTTTTTGGTTACTAATAACTAAAATTTCTTCGCCCTTTTTAGCTAGCTCAAGCGCCGTAAATAACGCACTAAAACCATCTCCGATAATCGCTATTTTACTCATCATAACCCTTCATTTTAAATTACTCTCGCAATGATAATATAAATTTAGATTTAAAGCAAAATGGTGTAAAATCAGGCACTTTTTAAAAAGATGGAAATTTATATGATTAAAAAGCTAAAAGATATCGCAGAACTCATCGTTTTTAAGCACTCGGTTTTTGCCCTGCCCTTTATCTTTGTGGCGATGATAGTTGCGAGCAAGATAGAAAATGGCTCGGCTTGGTTTGGCTTTAAACTGCTTATTTTAGGCACTATTTGCGCAGTCAGCGCTAGAAATTTCGCCATGGCGTTTAACAGATATCAAGACGAGGACATCGACAAGCTAAACCCACGCACCGCAAGCCGTCCAAGCGTAGATGGGCGCATCGGCAAGGGCAATATGCAGCTTTTCATCGCAGCAAACGCGCTTATCTTTATCATCTGCGCTTATTTTGTAAATTCGCTCGCATTTTGGCTAAGCTTCCCCATACTTGCCGTGCTTGGTGGATATTCGCTATTTAAGCGATTTAGCGAGCTAGCGCACTTGGTGCTAGGCCTTAGTCTTGGACTTGCTCCTATCGCTGGCGTGGTCGCAGTGAGCGCTGATATACCGCTTTGGAGCGTACTACTTTGCCTTGGTGTGACATTTTGGGTGGCTGGATTTGACCTGCTTTACTCGCTTCAGGATATTAAATTTGACCAAGAAAACAAGCTCTTTAGCATACCAGCCATTTATGGCGACAAGGCGACACTATTTTTATCAGCCATTTTTCACGCTCTAGCCTTTATACTTTGGCTACTTTTTGCTTGGGCGGCTGGGCTTGGAGCGATGGCATTTTTTGGCATTGTGGTAAGCGGCGTGATATTATTTTTCGAGCACAGGATCGTAAGGTGCGACTTTAGCAAGATAGATCGGGCGTTTTTCACGCTAAATGGCTACTTGGGAATTTTATTTTTCATCTTTGTTTGGATAAGTGTATTATGAGCGAAGTAAGGCTTTTTAAAGCGCCTCTTAGCATGGTTTATGAATGCGACAGAAGTGGGGATGAGAAATTTTTAAGAGAATTTAACTCTATCTTGCCAGGCGACGAGGATGCGCTTGGAGCGTGGCTAAAGCGTGCAAAATCACGCGGCGAGACCAAAGAGAGCGACCAAGTCTTGCTAACGCTTGTCATTGAGCTTCATAGAAAGATCGACGCGCTTAGTGATTATATAAAAAATGAGCACAAGCAGTATCTGTCACTAAAAGAGAGCGCAGATATCGATGAGATCGGCTTTACGCATATAAAAATAAGCGAAGATAAATTTAAAAAAGATGAAATTTACTACGCAAGGATCGCGATACCTATCTTTCCAAAGAGAAATTTGAGCCTTTATCTAAGGGCGCAGGATGAGAGGCTAGCAAAGATAGAGAACATGCACGAAGAGGACGAGGCCGACTGGAACGCTTACGTGACGGCTAGAGAGCGTGTGATGATAAGAGAGCTTAGAGCGAATTCGTAAAGGAAAAATATGGAAATTTATTTTTTTTTAGGCTTTGGTATCGTTTTGGCGATAATAGTAGCTTTGATGTTGATAAAAGATAGTGAGACAAATAAAAAATTTGCGAGATTTGAGCGAGCGATAGAAAGCGTTATGCAAGAAAATTTCAATCTAAAAAAGCAAATTTCAATGCTTGAGGGCGAGGCGTTTAAAAATAGTGAACAATATGAGCCACTTAAAAAACAGATAAAAGAAAATATTGATTTGCAAATAAATGAAAAGATTGTACCAATAATTCGTGCAATTAAGAGTATTGAGCGAGTAATTGATGATTTTGCAACAGAGCAAAAAGATAGGATAGTTAGTCTTGAAGAGAGAACAAGAGATATTAATAAAATCGCACCAAGCGTTATCAATGAAGAAGAGCAAATTTTAAAAATGTTTAAAGACGGGAAAAGTGCAGCGATGATCGCAAAGGACCTTCATGTTGGAATGGGGCGAGTCGAATTTGTGCTTAAATTTCATAAATTAGCCTAAATTTACAGGCTAATTTTAAAAAGACTAATCTACTCTTAAACTACAAAAATCGGCTTAAATTTTTATTTTGATTTAAATCTTTTAACATATAATTGAAAAAATTATAAAAAGCTCTAACCAAGCTTAAGAAGGTGCTTTATGCTAATCGATAAATATGGTCGGGTTGTTGATTATTTAAGGATTTCTGTAACTCAGCGTTGCAACTTTAGGTGTAGGTATTGTATGCCTACAACGCCATTTAGCTGGACGCCAAGAGAGAATTTATTAACCTTTGAAGAGCTATTTTTATTTGTAAAAGTGGCTATCGATGAAGGTATAAAAAAAATAAGAATCACTGGCGGCGAACCGCTTGTGCGTAAGGATTTGGACGTTTTTATAAAGATGATAAGTGATTATAATCCAGACATCGATTTAGCGCTTACTACAAATGGTTATATGCTTTCACATTTTGCCAAAAGGCTAAAAGACGCTGGACTAAAGCGCATAAATATGTCGCTTGATACATTAAATGAGCAAAAGGCTAAATTTATCGCACAAAAAAGCGTTTTACACGAAGTTTTAGCTGGCTTTGAAGCAGCTCATGATGTTGGATTAAAGGTAAAAATTAACACTGTCGCACTAAAAGGCGTAAATGATGATGAGCTTATAAATTTGCTTGAGTTTGCCAAATTTAGAGATTCTCAGATCAGATTTATTGAGTATATGGAAAATTCACACGCAAAAGATGATCTAAAAGGGCTAAGTAGCGATGAAATTTTAAAAATCATCTCACAAAAATATAATGTCACAAAAGATGGAAAACTACCAAATGCGCCTGCGTCTATTTATAGACTTGATGATGGTTATAAATTTGGTATCATAGATCCACACAAGCACGACTTTTGCGAGAGTTGCAACCGTATCAGGCTAAGTGCTGAAGGACTTTTGATACCTTGCCTTTACTTTGAAGAAGCACTAAGTATCAAAAAAGCAGTTGAAAAAGGTGATATCGTAGCTGCAAGTGAAATTTTAAGGCAAGTACTAGCAAACAAACCAAAAGAGAACAAATGGGCGATAGGTGCTAGCAATGAAACCTCTTCGCGTGCCTTTTATCAAACTGGTGGTTGATGAGCAAAGAGCTAGAGCTAGTTGAAGCGTTTTTAAGTATCCAAGGCGAGGGGGCTTACCAGGGCAGACTTGCCATATTTTTACGCTTTTTAGGTTGCAACCTAAACTGCTCTGGCTTTGGCGTGCAAACAAAGTCTTTAAAAACTGGCGAAAGCTTACTAGGATGTGATAGTATAAGGGCTGTTTTTAAAGGGCATTTTAATTATAAAATTTACAGCGTAGATGAAATTTTAAGCTTAGTTGATAACCTATGTAAAGGCTTATTGCAAAAACCGATCATTGTTTTAACCGGTGGCGAGCCGCTCATCTGGCATGAAAATGAAAATTTTATAAATTTGGTAAAGAAATTGCTTGAAGATTATGAAGTGCATTTTGAGACAAATGGCACTATCTTAATTGATTTTGCTAAATATGAAATTTATAAAAAATGCCATTTTGCACTTGGTGTAAAGCTAGCAAATAGCGGAGTTAGCGAGCAAAAACGTATAAATTTAGACGCTATTTTAGCTATTAAAAATAATGCAAGAAGTAGCTTTTTAAAATTTGTCCTCTCGCGCTTTGACAAAAGCGAGTTAGACGAAATTATAAATATAAAAAATCAAGTTGTTTTGCCGGTTTGGTGCATGGCAATAGGGGCGAATAAAGCTGAGCTTAACGAAAATGCTTTAAAAACAGCAGAATTTGCCATAAAGTATGGATTTAACTACTCAGAGCGTATCCACATCAGGCTTTGGAGCGATAAAGAAGGTGTTTGATGATTATTAGAAAGCTTTTTAGATTTGAAAATGCACATATTGTGAGATTTTGTAGCTCAAAGCGTTGTAGGACTAGCATCCACGGGCACAGCTATGTGGCTGAAATTTTACTTAGCTCAAATTTTCTTGATAACGCCGGCATGGTTTATGATTTTGGCTTAATGAAGCAAAACATAAAAACGATCATTGATAGTTTTGATCATGCTACGACAATATTTTCAGGCGATAATGATGAGTATAAAAATGATTTAAAAAAGCACTCAGCAAGATGGATCGAGATCCCGCTAAATCCAAGTGCAGAGCAGTTTTGCCGCATATTTTTTGTACTCATAGAAAGACTACTTGAGCTTAGCGTGATGAACAACGGCGAGCGTGAAGTGAAGCTTCATAGCATTATCGTGCATGAGACTGATACAGGCTATGCACAGTGCTTTAAAGAGGACGCCGTAAATGCGCAAATGGGCGAGATAAAGCTAGATGAGATCAAATTTTCAGACGCTATCATAGAAGAGTGGGAAGATAAAAATTTATTCGAGAAAATGAAAAATAGGTTAAAAATAGAAATTCCAAAGGACGTTTGATGAAAAAAATTATAACTTCTTTTTTATTTATAGCTGGTCTATTTGTAGGTTGTGGAGATAAAGATGAGGCTAAAAATGATATTAGTGAGCCAGTGCCGAGTGACGTGACCATAGCTCAACCAGACGCAAATGTCACAATCGATGAACAACTCCCACCTGAGCCAGTCGTCGAAGAGAACGAGCCTTCTAAAGATAAGAAATGAACGAACATCTCTCCTCGCTTTTTGCATACACTTTGCCTTTTCATGTGACATTTTTTTATGCGCTAGTTGCCTGTAATATACTTTATTTAATACTTACCCAGTTTAGCAGCAATAGTAAAAACTATGTGCTTCGTATAAGATATTTTTTACCGATTTATCATATGTTACTTAGTTTTCTTGTGCTAACCGGACTTATTTTATGGGCGTATTACGGATATGAGCTTAAATTTAATGCCATAAAAATGTTAATTATCTTAATAATTTTAATCGCACTTAGTGCCATAGGGTTTAAAAGGCTAAAAATTTATGCAGCTAATGGAGACTTAGAGAAATTTAAAAAATTTGCCCTTATTAAGGGTTTTTGTGATCTTGGTTTAGTCGTAATTGCAGGGATTTAGATGAAATTTTTATATGATAAAAATGCAGGTAATGAAAGCTTAAAGATAGTAAATGAAGCTTTTTTGCACCTAAAAGCTAGAAGAATGCAAGCTGGTGAGCGAATAAGCGTTAGAAATTTACGAGATTTTAAAGAGTATATTTATGAAATTGATGAGATTGATAGGCGAAGTGCGAGCTTAAGTCTTGTCTTTGTCAGCTTAAATGGCGAGCAAAAATTCGACTTTACGATCGCTTGGGCTATCGTCGATCCAAAAACGATCGAAAAGACATTGCCATTTTTAAATGAACTTGGCGTTGGTAAAATAGCTTTTGTCTATACTAAATTTTCTCAAGCAAATTTTAAGATAGATATTGAAAGGCTAAACTACATAAATGCTCTCTCTTGCGAGCAGTGCGGACGAACTTCACTAATGGAGTTTGAAGTTTATAAAAATTTGGACGAGCTAATGAGTGTTTATAAAAATGTCTCAGCTATAAATTTTGGTGGTAAAAGTTTAAATGAGAAAAAAGATGATGAGCTTTTAATAATCGGTCCAGAGGGTGGATTTAGCGAGGATGAGACGGCTAAATTTAAAAATAGCTACTGCCTAAATACTAAAAATATCTTAAGATCACAGACTGCGGTTATCTCAGTAGCGGCAAAATTCCTAGCTTAATTTATTTGATTTTTAGATTTCTTTTTATATAATCAGCAACTTTTAATGTAGATAATTAGCCCAAAAATAATAAAGGAAAAATGATGAAAAAAGATATCCATCCAGAATACGTAGATTGCACTGTAACTTGTGCTTGCGGAAACACTTTTAAAACAAAGTCAAACAAAAGCGAGATCAGAATTGACATTTGCGACAAGTGCCACCCATTTTTCACAGGCAGCGAAAAGATAGTTGATAGTGCTGGCCGTGTTGAGAAATTTAAGAAAAAATACGCTCAAAAATAAGCCTTGCTCTACTTTATTCCTACTCCAATAGGAAATTTAGAAGATATCTCGCTTCGTGCGATTAGAATTTTGCGTGAATGCGAGATAGCTATTTGCGAAGATACAAGAGTTTGCAAAAGCCTTATAAATCTGCTAAACGAACGCTTTGACGCAAGTATAAATATATCAAAATTTATTCCATTTCACACTCATAATGAAGATGACTTTTTCACAAATTTAAGTGATGATTTTTTTAGCAGAAATGTAGCCTACATGAGCGATGCTGGTATGCCAGGTATCAGCGATCCAGGCGTTAGCCTAGTAAGATACGCTCAAAAAAATAACATTGAATATGAGATTTTAAGTGGAGCAAATGCCGCACTTTTAAGTGTAGTCGCAAGTGGACTTTGTGATAAGGAATTTGTCTTTTTGGGCTTTTTGCCAAACACTGGTAGAGATAGAGCCCTCGCTATCCAAAATGCTCTAAATTTAGCTTATCCAGCCGTTATTTACGAAAGCCCAAAACGCATACTAGGCTTAGTACAAAGTATCACAAATCTAGAACCTGAGAGAGAAATTTTTGCCATAAAAGAGGCCACTAAAAAATTTGAGACTAAATTTAAAGAAAAGGCTCAAAATTTAGCTCAAATTTTAGAAAAAGCAAATTTAAACGGCGAGTGGGCGGTTGTCATCTCAAAAAGTGACAGAACAGCCACTCACAATATCACAAAAGATGAGATACTTTCGCTCGATCTTGCTCCAAAAGTAAAAGCAAAATTGCTTAACAAAATAACTGGAGAAGATGTAAAAAAGATATATGATGAGCTTATAAAAGCTTAAATTATAGGCTATAAAACTACTAAGTGATACTAAAACGAAAGTGTAAAATTTACTCTAGTTACATACAAAAATAAGTTAAATTTTAATTGACTTTAGCTACCATAAGTTACCATGATAATATACGGAAAACAACTATTTTTACATATTTTGAACAAGCGACCACAGATACTAGAAGAGATATATCTCTCAAAGGAGTGTGACAAAAAACTCTTCTCTAAAATTTGTGGCACAGGCAAAAAAATTATTCGCTTGGATAATCAAAAAGCACAGTCTTTAGCTCGCGGTGGAAACCATCAAGGTTTTTTAGCGAATGTTAGTGAGTTTGAATTTTCAGACATTGCTGGGCTTAAAAAGCTAAATTTTATCGCCATTCTTTACGGCATAAGCGATGTTGGCAATATCGGTGCTATCGCTAGAAGTGCCTATGCTCTAGGCTGTGAGGGTCTTGTGGTAGTGGCAAAAAGTATAAATATGCAAGGCGTTTTAAGATCAAGTAGTGGCGCTGCTTATGAGATACCAATAGCGATTTTTGAAGATGGGCTTAGTTTGCTAAATGAACTAAAGCAATTTGGTTTTAAAATTTATGCAACAGCAAGTAATGGAAAAAACGTAAAAGAGATGAAGTTTGCCGGCAAGAGAGCTTTGGTGATGGGCTCAGAGGGCGAAGGCATACCGCAAAAGGCTCTAGTAAAGTGTGATGAGTGTATTGGTATAAAGTTAAAAGAGGGCTGGGACTCCTTAAATGTAAGTGCAGCTTTTGCAATAATTTGTGACAGGATGATAGATGAGTGAATTAGAGAATTTAAAAGAGATAGGTATAAAGGAAATTTCACGTAAAACGCATATTGAGCCTACATTTTTACAATATATTTTTGATAAAAATTTTGAAAAATTATCACGTTTAAATATTAGGGGCTATGCCAAGATTTTGCAACGTGAATATGATGTTGATTTGAGCGAGTTACTCGCTGAATACGATGCCTTTATGCAAGAAAACACTCCAGATGAGAGTCACAAAACTAAAGTTACTCCAAAAATTTCTTCTTACACTCCAAAAGATATTACCATACAAAGACAAAGCGGTAGTGGCGGTGCTGGATTTTTATTTTGGCTCATCATTTTAGCTATTATTGCTGGTGGGGCATATCATTTTGATGCTTACAAATATATCGAGAATTTTTTATCGTTTTTAAATGATGAGAATAAAAGCGTGAGCTATTCGCAGTCAAGCATAGTAAATGAGGTGAAGAAAAATATCATCGATACAAATATCACCATCTCTCAAAATAGCCCTAAAATAGAGGCAAACGCATCAAACTTGAAAATTTCAGCTCCAGTTGAGCAAAATGTGACAACAAGTCCTGCAAACATGGAGCAAAACGCTGTTAAGCCAAGCATGGTGGCTCAGTCAGCTCCTAAGATAGAGCAAAACATTACAAAGCCACTAAATGAGGCGGTCATTACACCAAAACAACGCGTCTGGATAGGCATCATTAATCTTGAAAATGGTCAAAAAGTATCAAACGACACAAGCAAAAGCATAAATATAAATTTAGACCAAAGGCAGCTCGTAGTTTGTGGAAATGGCAACATTGAGCTAAAGATCGGCGATAAGGTGACAAAATATAATCCAAGCCGTCCAGCTAGATTTTTAGTAGAAAATGGAGAGATGAAATTTGTGAGCTATGATGAGTTTGTAGAACTTAACAAGGGCAAATCTTGGTAAGAAAAATAGCGATTTTCACCGCTTTTAGTGTATTTGCCTATGCTTTTAGCTTACAAACTAGTGCAAGTGCTTTAAGCAATGCTGAAAATGTGCAAATCTCTTTAGAAAATTTAGACCAAAATGGCTCACTCAATGTCAGTGAGCTAGTATCAAGATTAAAACAAAACTCAAGTTACGATAGCATTTCATTTGGTTCAAATAGTTTGAATTTAAAATTTATAAGTGAGCAAAAGGTTCCTTCTACATTATTTGTAAAATCAATAAATTCAACTCTAGACGATGCCAATATGAGTATTTCAAGGATAAATTCTCTAAAAAATGGAGATCAAATTTCTTATGGAATTTCGGCCATAAAAAATGGTGGAATAGATCCAAGTTTATTAAGCTTAGCACTTAGTCAAAGCGGTTTTAGAATTTTAGGATTTGATAGGGTTGATGGGAATTTAGAGATATTTTTAGATGCTCAGAATATGATTCTTAAGGCTACAAAGGTAAATTTTGACGAAGAGACACCACTTTTAAAAAGCGGTGGTACTTATTTTGTTGATGTTGAGGGTGCAAGTAGCCTGGACATCGCATCAAAAGAGTCAAATAGATGGATGCCACTTGTTAGAATTTATGATAAAAATTTAAATCAGATTGACTCTATAAAAGATGAGCAAGCAAAAACCGCCGTTTCTATAAATTTAGCAATAGGCGCAAAATACGCATTAATTAGCGATAATGTTGATATAAATAATATAAAAAATGAGATAATTATCAAGCTTATAAAATAGGAGTAAGCAGTGTTTGATGAGATAAGATTTAATACAATTGAGCGTTTGCCAAACTACGTTTTTGCCGAAGTAAATGCAATAAAAATGGCTGCACGAAGAGCTGGCGAGGACATCATCGACTTTTCTATGGGTAATCCTGAGGGCAGAACACCGCAGCACATTGTCGATAAACTATGCGAAAGTGCGCAAAAGGACAAGACCCACGGCTACTCAGCCAGTGCTGGAATTTACAAGCTCCGTCTTGCCATTTGCAACTGGTACAAAAGAAAATACGGCGTAAATTTAGACCCAGATACCGAAGCAGTCGCCACGATGGGTAGCAAAGAGGGCTTTGTTCACTTAGCTCAAGCCGTGATAAACCCAGGCGATGTGGCTATCGTGCCTGACCCTGCCTATCCGATACATACACAGGCATTTTTATTTGCTGGTGGAAGCGTGGTCAAAATGCCGCTTCATTACAACGATAAATTTGAGCTAGATGAGAATAAATTTTTTGAAAATTTGATCCAGACTATACACGCAAGTTCGCCAAAACCAAAATACGTAGTTGTAAATTTTCCACACAACCCAACAACTGTAACCGTGCAAAAGAGCTTTTACGAGCGTCTTGTGAGCATTGCAAAACAAGAGAGATTTTACGTTATTTCTGACATCGCTTATGCTGATCTTACCTTTGATGGCTACAAAACACCAAGCATCTTTGAGGTCGATGGTGCAAAAGACGTCGCAGTCGAGTGCTATACTCTTTCAAAGAGCTATAATATGGCTGGCTGGAGAGTTGGCTTCATGTGCGGAAATAAAAGACTTTGTGCAGCGCTTAAAAAGATAAAATCATGGGTTGATTATGGCATGTTTACGCCGATCCAGGTGGCTGCTACTGTTGCACTTGATGGTGATCAAAGCTGTGTTGAAGAGATACGCCAAATTTATGAAAAAAGAAGAGATGTGATGATAGAGGCCTTTGCTCAGGCTGGTTGGGAGCTTAAAAAACCAAGCTCTAGTATGTTTATCTGGGCAAAACTTCCACCAAAGGTTAGCCATCTGGGCAGCCTTGAGTTTTCAAAACAGCTTCTTACAAAGGCGTCAGTCGCAGTTAGTCCTGGTATTGGTTTTGGCGAGGGCGGAAACGACTATGTGCGTCTAGCTCTTATCGAAAACGAAAATAGAATAAGACAAGCAGCAAGAAATATAAAAAAATATTTGAAAGAATTTGAATGAATGTAGCGATATTGGGCGTTGGAACCGTTGGCGAGTCAGTTGCTAAAATTTTGCTAAAAAACAAAAAGCTAATCGCAGCAAGAAGTGGCGAGGAGATAGTGCCAGTCATCGGAGTGGTCAGAAATTTAAATAAAAAAAGAGACGTTGGCATCCCTTTGACTGACGATATAAATAGCGTTATAAACCGCGATGATATTGACGTTTTTGTCGAGCTTATGGGTGGTGTGGAAGAGCCTTTTAGGGTTGTGAGTGAAATTTTAAAGCGAAAAAAAGCAGTTGTAACCGCAAACAAAGCACTTCTTGCCTATCATAGATACGCCTTGCAAAATTTAGCCAAAAATATACCATTTGGCTTTGAAGCAAGTGTGGCTGGAGGCATACCGATCATTAGAGCCTTAAGAGAAGGCTTAAGCGCAAACCATATCGTTAGTATAAATGGCATACTAAACGGAACTAGTAACTTTATCCTAACCTCGATGATGGACGAGGGATCAAATTTTAAAGACGCTCTTAAAAAGGCGCAGGAGCTTGGATACGCTGAGGCTGATCCTACTTTTGATGTGGGCGGCTTTGATACGGCTCATAAGCTTCTTATACTGGCAAGCATCGCATACGGTGTGCATGGCGATCCAGAGGATATTTTGATCGAAGGGATACAAGGTATCACACCAGAAGATATTTTTTTTGCAAAAGATTTTGAATACTCAATAAAACTTCTAGCTATCGCCAAAAAAAGTGAGGGTAAAATCGAACTACGTGTACATCCAGCGCTTGTGCCACAAAATAAAATGATAGCAAAGGCAAGTGGTGTGACAAATGCGATCAGTGTCGTTGGCGAGGTCGTTGGTGAGACGATGTACTATGGACCTGGAGCTGGTGGCGATGCAACAGCAAGTGCGGTGATCAGCGATCTCATCGACATCGCAAGAGATAGTAAGTCGCCTATGCTTGGATATAAAGCACCGTTTGAATTAAATACGCTTGAGCTACTTGATCGCGATAGAATAAAGACAAAGTATTACTTTAGGTTAAAAGTCGAAGATAAAATGGGTGTGCTAGCAAAGATTACAAATTTGATGAGCGAAAATAACTTATCGATTGATAGCATACTTCAAAAACCAAAAGATGAGAGCGAATTTGCGGTATTGTTCTTTACGACACATACGAGTCTTGAGGCTGATGTAAGAAGGACAATTGAAATTTTAAAAGAGCAAGAGTATATAAAAGAAGAGCCATTTATGATGAGGATCGAGGAGTAGTTTGGGGCTAAAAGAGTATCTCTTCGGTAAAAGCTCAGAAGATAGGGCGTGTGATTTTTTACAAAAGCTTGGTTTTGTCATTTTAGAGAGAAATTTTCACTCTAAATTTGGCGAGATCGACATTATCGCACTAAGCAGTGATAAAATTTTACACTTCATAGAGGTAAAATCAACTAGCGGAGAATATGAAGCAGAGTATAGACTAAATAATGCAAAATATATAAAAATCTTAAAAACTATAAATTTTTATATGATGAAAAATGAGCCAAATAGAGATTTTCAAGTCGATTTGCTCGTTATAAAAAATGAAAATTTAGAACTAATAGAAAATATTAGTTTATAATAAAATTTATTATTTAGATAAAATTTAAATTTAATTTGTATAATTGCCACATTTTAAAAATAAGGAGAAAAAATGGGAAAATACATCGAACTTACAAAAGAAAATTTTGATGTTACAAAAGAAGGCGTTGCTTTAGTAGACTTTTGGGCTCCATGGTGCGGACCTTGCCGTATGCTAGCTCCAGTGATCGAAGAACTTGCTGAAGACTTTGACGGCAAAGCAAAAATTTGCAAGGTAAATACTGATGAAGTGCAAGATCTTGCAGTTGAGTTTGGCATCAGATCGATCCCAACATTGCTATTTTTCAAAAATGGCGAGCTAGTTGAGCAAATGGTCGGTGCGCAGTCAAAACAAGCCCTAACTGACAAACTAAATTCGCTTCTTTAATGAGCGAAAAAAGAAGAGGAAGCCTGCTTCCTCTTGCCTATATATTTGGTTCATTTTTTGGTGCAGCTATGATAGCGGCTGCATTTGCATATAGCAACTATCGTTTTTCACAATATAAATTTGTTGATTTTGCTAAGCTAGTTTTTTACGAAAAAAGCGAAATTTTCACTCCAAAAGAGCCAAAATACACGCTTTTAATCTTCAGTTCAAATCAATCAAAATTAGACGAAATTTTACCAACCAAAAATGAAACAGTTGTGGCGATCGATATCTTTCAAAAAAGATATGAGTCAAACTCAACACTAAAATACATAAGCTCAGATATTAATACAATTTTAGAGCTCATGCGAAATTTAAGCATTACAAAGCTTCCAAGTAGTGTTGAGATAGTTCATCAAAGGGGCGAAATTTATAAACAAAATTCGTCCATAAAAGTTTTAGAATAAAGGAAATTTATGCTTGATTTAGCGATCATCGGAGGCGGTCCAGCAGGACTAAGCGCCGGACTTTACGCCACTAGAGGCGGATTAAAAAATGTTGTAATGTTTGAAAAAGGCGAGCCTGGCGGTCAGATCACCTCTAGCTCAGAGATAGAAAACTACCCAGGTCAAAAAGCCCCTGGCGAGAGCGGTTTTGACTTTATGAGCACTTGGTGGAAGCAGTGCAGTGCATTTGGACTAGTTCATAAGTGGGCAAACGTCGTTGGTGTTAGAAAAAACAGCGACGGTAGCTTTGAAATTTTACTTGAGGGCGGTAAGAGCGAGCAGGCAAAGGCTGTCATCGTAGCAACTGGCTCAACTCCAAGACGTGCTGGCTTTAAAGGCGAGGATGAGTTCTTTGGCAAAGGTATTAGCACATGCGCAACATGCGATGGATTTTTTTACAAAAATAAAGAGGTAGTTGTCCTTGGCGGTGGTGACACAGCTGTTGAAGAGGCACTTTACCTGGCAAATATCTGCTCAAAAGTCTATCTAATCCATAGACGTGACGAATTCAGAGCGGCGCCAACTACGGTTGAAAAAGCTAGAAAAAATGAAAAGATCGAGTTTATAACAAGTGCGACGATAAAAGAGGCACTTGGCGATAAAATGGGCCTAACAAAGATCGTGCTTGATACCAAAAATGGTGAGCTCGTGCTTGATGTGCCGGGCATTTTCACATTCGTCGGACTAAATGTAAATAACGAAATTTTAAAAGATGAAAACGGCAAATTTATCTGCGAAATGGCTGATGGCGGACAGGTTAAGACAAACCTTAAGATGCAAACTAGCCTAAAAGGGCTCTTTGTAGCGGGTGACATCAGAGAGGACGCTCCAAAGCAAGTTATAGTAGCAGCAGGTGATGGCGCAGTGGCTGCACTTAGCGCTATGAGCTACATAGAAAGCTTGTATTAATACTAAAATTTAGCCAAATTTTTGGCTAAATTTTTCTTCTTTTTTTCTATCAAATTTTTGATTTTATACGTATTTTTAAAGCCTATTTGTAATCTATCTATAATAAATTTTATGTTAAATTTCAATCAAAAATCAAAGGATAAATTTTGGTAAAAATAGGCCTTTATGGTGCTAGTGGAAAGATGGCTCAAAGTATCATTTCTTGTTTAAAAGATGAAAAAGATGCTACTTTAGGCATCGCTTTTAGCCAAAAAAATCAGGTTGAAAATTTAAGTAGCGAACTTTTGACAAATGACTTTGCTAAATTTTTTGAAGGATGCGATGTGATAATCGACTTTAGTCAAAAAGAGGCGACCATAGCACTGCTAAACTACGCTAGAACTAATCCAAAACCACTAGTTATCGGTACGACCGGCTTAGATGATGACGAGAAAAATTTGCTCCACCTAGCATCAGGGGCTATGCCTATTCTTTACGCAACAAATATGAGTTTGGGTGTGGCTGTACTAAACCGCCTTGCAAGGATTGCTTCAAAAACATTAAGAGAATTTGACATAGAGATCGTAGAGCAACACCACAGGCACAAAAAGGACGCTCCAAGCGGTACAGCGATGACACTTGCAGGAAGTGTAGCTGAGACAAGAGATTTAAATTTAAAAGATGTTTTAGTGACTGGTAGAGCCGGTATGGTAGGGGCTAGGAGCAAAGACGAGATCGCAGTCATGGCACTTCGTGGTGGAGATGTGGTCGGTCGCCACACGGTTGGCTTTTATAATGACGGCGAGTTCATCGAGCTAAATCACACCGCAACGAGTAGGGCAACCTTTTCAAAAGGCGCGATCAGGGCTGCTATTTGGCTAAAAGATCAAAATAGTGGCTTATACTCGATAGACGATAGTTTAGGACTTGATGATTAAATTTGAGCTCGGTGATATAGAGAGCTATAGGCTAGAATTTGGTGATAAATTCTATCTGCCGGAGTGTGAAAAGCGTCAAAATTTAAGAACTGGCGATATAGTAAAGCTTATATTTAGATTTGAAGATGATGAGTTTGCTCAGGTTGAGCGCATGTGGGTGGTCGTTAGCGAAACAAATAACGGCGAATTTACCGGTATACCGGTATTTTAGACAATGAACCATTTATAAAAGGCTATTTAAATGCTGGCGATGAGATCAAGTTTAACTATAAAAATGTTCTTGAAATTTACAAAGATGATGAAAACTAAAGGAAAAAAATGTGTGCAATAGTTGGTATTATAAATTCTAAAGATGCAGCAAAGACTGCGTATTATGCGTTATTTTCTATGCAGCATCGCGGCCAAGAGGCAAGTGGTATTAGCGTTTGTGATGACGGAGAAATTTCTACTCACAAGGGTAATGGCCTAGTTACAGAGGTTTTTAATGAAGAAATTTTAAGATCGCTAAAAGGTGATATGGCGATCGGTCACAACCGCTATGCAACGGCTGGTAAAAACTCAGGTCGTGACGCCCAGCCAATAGCCGCTAACTACTCTTTGGGGCAGATTTCGATAGTCCATAATGGAAATTTGGTAAATAAAGATGAGGTTAGAGATGAGCTTATTAAGGATGGTGCGATATTTCAGACAAATATGGATACTGAAAATATCATCCATCTAATCGCAAGAAACCATAGCAAACACTTGCAGGACCGTATTATCGCGGCACTTGACAAGATAAAAGGTGCTTATTGTCTGCTTATCCAATCACGTCATAAAACCTTTGCCATAAGAGATCGCTGGGGTGTTAGACCACTAAGTCTTGGCAAGCTAAAAGATGGTGGATATATCGTAGCTAGTGAGACTTGTGCTTTTGACCTTGTGGGGGCTAGTTTTATAAGAGATATCAGGCCTGGTGAGATGATAGTCTTTGAACATGGAAAAAGTGAGTTTCAAAGCATTCAAATTTATGAGCCAGATCCTAGAGTTTGCGCCTTCGAGTATATATATTTTGCTCGCCCAGATAGTGTGATAGAAGGTAAAAGTGTCTATGAAGTTAGAAAAAAAATGGGTGAAGTACTAGCTAAAAAGAGCAAAATTAAAGCAGATTTTGTCGTACCTGTACCAGATAGCGGAGTGCCAGCAGCACTTGGGTATGCAAATGAGAGCAAGATCCCTTTTGAGCTAGCTATCACCAGAAACCACTATGTGGGTAGAACCTTTATCGAGCCAAGCCAAGAGATGAGGAATTTAAAAGTCAAGCTAAAACTTAATCCGATGTCATCGGTTCTAAAAGGTAAAAGTATCGTTGTTATCGATGATAGTATCGTTCGCGGTACTACTTCAAAAAAGGTGGTTGATCTTTTAAGACATGCGGGCGCTAAAGAGATTCATTTTAGAGTCGCATGCCCTGAGCTTAAATACCCTGAGCGATACGGTATCGATACGCCAAGCTTTGAAGAGTTAATAAGCTCTAAAAAAAATGCAGAGGAAGTAAGAGAATATATCGGTGCAGATAGCTTAGAATTTTTAAGCATAGACGAACTTAAAGAAAGTATCGGCAATGAGCGAAAATATTCGCTTGTAAGCTTTGATGGTGACTATTTCATAAAGTGAAAAATTTAGCCATTTTTTTGCTTGTTGCAATATTTTTTAGTGGTTGCTCACAAAAGAGTCCAAGCAAAAAAGATGAAATTTCTATTTACGTAAGCTACTATGAGATAAATGGCACAAAACAGCAGCTACAAATAAAAACCGTTCAAAATTTCGCAGAACAAAATGCTAGTGTGCCATTTTTTGGTGTAGTAAATTTTTTAGCAGAAGATAAAATTTTAAATGCTTATTCGCTTGCAAAGGGTACTATAAATGTACTTGAAGTAAATAATAGCTCTATAAATTTAAATAAATCAAGAGATATTCTAGCTTTAAAAAAAGCTAATGAGATAAAATTTTATGAGATAAGACCTGATGTGCTCGAGAGTGTTAAATTTAGCTCACAAAATAGTGTTTGCAGTGATTTTTTGTTACAAAAGCCAGTGTATGTAAATGTAGCAACAAATTACTATTTAAGAGATAATAGCTTTTTTGTAAGCATTATAGAAGCAAATTTCTTTTATAAAAAAGGTGCAAAGATCCTAAAAAAAGAGTTTGTTTATAATATAGCTGAGGCTAAAATCCTAGAGGAAGCAAAAGAATTTACACAAAAGACAAAGCAACTCTTTTTAAATGACCTACAAAAATTGGGAAGGCTACTTGATATACTTTGTACTTTTTAAATCTTTATCTTAAAAATTTGTGTTTATTGCAGATACTAAAAAGAAAAAATTAATATAAAATCAAACTAAGACTTAGCATTTTATCCTATGAAATTTGTGAAAATTTGCTTTAAATTTGACTTAGTAGCAATTTAGTTTTGTGATATTCATGCCGTTTTTAAAGTAAGGCGGATATGGCATATATACGGTAAATGGTGTGCTTTTTTGCTTTGGTAAATTTTTGGCTACATCAAATTTATATTCAACTGTATTTGGCCTCTCGTCCTTATCTGTGCCAAGAATCCATGAGAAAAATGAAAGCCCACTTGGTTTAAAAAATGCTTCACCGCCAAGGTCATTTTTATTTAGCGGTTGATTGATTAGTTTGACTGTCAGTGTGCAGTTGCTAATTGTAAATTTACCGATATTTCTCACTTGCCCCTTAAAAACAATACTCTCATTTCGCAAAATTCGCTCACTTTTTACATTTTCGAGCATACCTTTTTTTGTATATTTATCAAGCACTAGCATTAAAAAAACAGCAAGTGTGGTTGAGACTAGAATGTTTGTAAAAAATAGTGATAAAAATAACTTTCGCTCAGCCCTAAGTGAGAGAACAAGAAATAAAATGGAAAGCAGAGCAATCGCAAAAAGAACGATAATATGAACGATCGTAAAATATGCTGAGCTCATCAAAAACACTCCACTTTTTTAGAGATATTGTAGTCTATAAATGCGAAATCATTGACAAATTCTTTAACCTCAATGCTTTGCTTTGGTAAAAATTCCTCGTTTAAGATGATTCTTTTTCTAGCAAATGGATTAAGTGAGTTAAAAAAATCTTTCGTATTTTGTCTTGAGCTTAGATAGAAGTCAAGCTCGATTTTGCAGATACTAAGTACATTATTTGAATTATTTGTAATATTAAAATCAACCATTAGTGCATCGACATATTGAAGCTGTTTGGTGGTTATTTTGCTTATGCTAACTGGCCTTAAATTTTTATTTATATATTTGTTCGCGTAGTAATTACCTACAAAAAGTCCGAAAAAACCAGCCAAAATAAATAAAAATCCTATCTGCCACCATGATTTTATGGCGATAAAAATTCCTAAAAGTACGATTAGTATAAAAGCTAAAAATATCCAGCCATAGGCTAGAAAGTCAATGAGCTTTGCATTTTGCAATACAAAAAGTAAGTTGTGCTTAATGCTATTTAACATCTCGCGATCTTTTCTCTTCAATGCCGCTCATGCCAAAACGCCTTGCAAGTTCGTTTTTTACAGCATCTGGATGGATATTATGGGCCGAAAGTGTTACAAGTGCATGAAAGCAAAGATCAGCTGCTTCGTAGATTAGGTCATCTTTTGCTTTTTGCTCATCTTGCTTTGAGTTTTCTGCGAAACTAAGATCCTTTGCGGCCATTATAAATTCGCCAGCCTCTTCGCCAACTTTCTTTAAAATTTGATTTTCGCCTTTTTTAAAAAGACTTGCCACATATGAAGTCTCAGGGTTAGCATTTAGCTTTCTATCTTCTATCACATGGTAAAGCTCATCAAACACACCATAATTTATTTTTTTGACTTCAACTTTTGTATCTAAAATTTTGCCGTCATGCAAATTTATCTCATTAAAAAAGCACGACCTTGCTCCAGTGTGACAAGCAGCGCTTCCATTTTGAACCACTTTTAAAAGCAAAGTATCGTTGTCGCAGTCTAAAAAAGCAGCTTTTATCTCCTGAGTATTGCCACTTTCTTCACCTTTTTTCCAAATTCTATTTTTGGTGCGTGAAAAGTAGTGAGCGTAACGGCTAGATAGACTTAAATTTAATGCTTCTTCGTTCATGTAAGCAAGCATTAAAACTTCATTTGTGGCATGATCGCAAACCACTACTGGAAGCAATCCGCCAACTTTTTGCCAGTCTATACTTTTTGTTACGCTATTCATTTTTATCTCTCGCTTACTGAGCTAGCTCTTGCTTTATCTTTTGCGTCTAGCCAGATATTTGGCACAGCTCCGCCAGGTGTTAAGAAAATTTTAGCATCCTTGTTTTCTTTTAGAGCCTCGTTAAATTTGTTTTGCGTCTCGATCTGCTTTAAATTTAGTAGATTTTGATCGACACTTTTTGCGACCTCTTTGTTTGCATACGCAGTTGCGTCAGCCTCGATTTTAATGGCATCAGCCTTACCTTTTGCTTCAATGATCGCAGCTTTAGCTGTACCTTCAGCAAGTGCGGCTTGTTTTAAGGCTTCTTGATTTGCTCTTTCTACTTCGTATTTTGTTCTCTCAGCCTCTTGTTTTGCGATCTGAACACGCTCGATCTGCTCTTTTACCTTTGAAGGCAAGATAATTTCACGAAGCTGGACTGTTAAAAGCTCAACTGGCTTATTTGGCTGAGAGTCGATGTCTTTTCTTATGCCATCATCGATTTGTCTTGCTAGGTCGTTTCTCTTTGTTGGAAGCTCTTCTGCTGTGTATTTACCAGCGATACTGCGAACTACGTCACGAACGACAGGATCAACTATCTTGCTCTCCCAGCTAAGACCCCAAGAGGCGATAGTTTGTGGTGCGTTTTCTGGATTTAGACGGTATTGCACGGTAATATCGATGCTAACTGGTAAATTTCTAGCGTCCAAAACTGAGATAGAGTTTTTGCGTAAAATTCCAGCTCCTTGATAAGACTTTTGTAAGCTCTCGCCCATATCCTCGCCTGAAGTGTAGTTGATGATCCTAACTCTAGTATCAACTACTATGATGTCTTGGATAAATGGCAAAAAGAAGTGAAATCCTGGTTGCAGAGGATTTGGCTCATATTTACCCGCTGTGGCTTTGATGCCGACCTCGCCTGAGTGTATCACTTTAAATGGCTGAGTGATAGCAAGGATCGCGATAATGGCGATTATGATGTAGGCTAGTGCACCAAATTTACCAAAGCCACTTGGTATATTTGGCATTTTAAAATCCTTTTTAAAAGGTGGCTCTTTGTCGCTATTTTGACCTGAGCCCCTGTTGTCATTACCTGGCTTTTTTTTGTTGAAATAATCATTTAAATCAGCGGGCATTTCGTTCCTTTAAATCTTAAATATATGTTAAAAATGATTCGTATTTTTTGTTTAGACCATAAACTACGTCAAAGTAAGCTTTTTGTAGTCTCTTTGTCACTTCGCCTCTAGCGCCGTTGCCGATGATGCGGTTATCTATGCTATTTATCGGTGTTACTTCGGCCGCAGTGCCAGTGAAAAACGCCTCGTCAGCTGTGTAAGCCTGATCTCTTGTGATGCGCTCTCTTCTTACTTCGATGTCAAGATCGTGAGCAAGTCTTATGACTGTATCTTGAGTGATGCTAAGTAGGCTGTTGTCGTTTGGTGGAGTGATTAAAACACCATTTTCAACGATAAAGAAGCACTCGCCTGGACCCTCAGCCACAAAGCCTTCACTATCAAGAAGTAGCGCCTCGTCGTATCCAGCCTCTTTTGCCTCGTAGTTTGCCATTTGTGAGCTTAGGTAGTTTGAGCTAGCTTTTGCTCTGTTCATTTGAGCAGCAGGTGCGAGTTTGGCAAAGCTTGAAATTTTAACTCTAATGCCTTTTTCTAGGCCTTCATCGCCAAGATAAGCACCCCACTCCCATGAAGCGATAGCAGTTTGCACTGGTGCTTTTGTGTGAGCTACGCCCATTACGCCGTATCCTAAAAATATAAGTGGGCGGATGTAGACATTGCTGTTATATTTATTTGCGCGAAGTAGTTCGATCTGCGCTTTTTCAAGCTCTTCCTCAGTGTAAGGTACATTTAAAACAGTCATTTTTGCTGATCTTAAAAGCCTTTTTGTGTGATCTTGGAGTCTAAAAATAGCTAGACCTTTTTTTGTTTTATAAGCTCTTGTGCCCTCAAATACGGCATTAGCGTAGTGCAAAGAGTGAGTTAGAACGTGTACTTTTGCATCGTCCCATTTAACTAATTTTCCATCCATCCAGATAAATTCTGAAGCATTCATTGTTAAACCTTTCTTTTTTCTTAGAAATTTTGGTCTGAGTTTATCTAAAATTGCTTTAAATTTACATTTCTAAGACCAAAATTTGCAGATATTGCCCGCTAAAAACTACTTATCTAAAAGCTCTTGTACGATCTTTGCCATCTCATCGATTGATGAAGCTGCACTTAAATTTATTAAGTATTTGCCGCTTACTACAAAAGCTGGCACACCGCTGATACTTGCAACATCATAAGAGGCGAACCATGCGTCTAAAAGCTCTTTTGCTCGGTCGCTATTTAGTGCTTTTTCGTAGTCGTCCTTGCTCACGTGAGCTGCTTTAAGGGCTAAATTTATAAATCTCTCTTTGTCTTTGCCATCATCAAAATCATCTTTTTCATCATGTCTTGCTTTATAGATCGCAAATTTTGCTTGCTTAAATTTTGACTCATCGCTTAGTAGATCAGTGCCATTTGCCTCATCTATCGATATAAGAGCGGCAAAAATTTTACTTGCGGTCTCGCCAAGTTTGCCTTTTGTGCCTAGATGATATGGGATAAATTTCACATCTTCAAGCTTTGACATCAGCTTTTTTGTAATAGTCCGGTCAAATTTATAGCAGTGCGGGCAGTCATAGCTAAAGACCTTAACGACCGAGTTTTTAGGCACATTAAGCGGCTTTGCTAGAGTTTGATACTCCACGCCTTCAGTTAGTGCTGATAAATTTAGCGCAAAAAACGCACTTAAAATTAGCATTTTTATAAGCTTCATCTTTGCTCCTTATTTTGCTAGATCAGCTAGTACTTTTGCGGCGTGATCTTTGGCTTTTACGCTTTTATAAATTTTAACTATCTTGCCGTCTTTGCCGATCACAAAGGTGCTTCTAACGATGCCAAGATACTCTTTGCCATAGTTTTTCTTGACCTGCCAAACGCCATAAAGCTTTGAAATTTCTTTATCCTCATCGCTTAAGAGAATGTGCTTTAAATTTTGCTTTGCGATAAAGCCCACATGCGACTTCACGCTATCTGGGCTAACGCCTATGATAACGGTGTCATTTTTGATAAACTGATCGTAGTTTGCGCTAAATTCGCAAGCTTCAGTTGTGCAGCCTGGAGTGTTGTCCTTTGGGTAGAAGTAAAGCACTACATTTTTGCCTATAAAGTCCTTTAGTGCGACCTTTACGCCATCTTGATTTAGTGCTTCAAACTCTGGCGCCTTGTCACCAACTTCAAGTGTTATTTTTCGTTCAATATCTACTTTACTAAATTCGCTCATTTTATCCCCTTTCTCTTATCTTCTACGCTCTCGCCGCCTACACCGATATTGCTAGCATCGTGAGTTTCTATAAAAATCATAACCGCCTCTTTTTTCTTGCCAAGCACTCTTACAAGTGTTTCGGTTACTTCTTTAAAAACTTGATCTTTTTGCTCTTTTGTCGGCTCTGGGCCTGCTATTTTGATATTAACATAAGGCATTGTTGCTCCTTTTTAAGATGTAAAATATTAGCCAAAATGAGTGAAATTTCAGATTAAAGCCTTTATTTAAGAATTTGGCATTAAAATACAAAAACTTGTTACTAGGAGCGAAAAATGGACTACAACAAACATAACAAAGGCTTTGTTTGTTTTATGTATAGCTTTGGACGAAACAGGATAGTTTATGCTGTTTTGATGTTTTTAGTCATATTTTTGCTTGGTTTTTTGACATTTGGCTCAAGTGCTCAAGCTGACATTTTAAATTTACAAATAGCCCTTAGTGTCATGCTTTGCGGGCTTTTACTCATCCTTGTAAATCCAAAAATTTTTATCATTAAGCTAATTGGCTATTTAATTTCACTTGCTGGTGTTATGATCGCTCTTCACAATGCAAATTTACTAGGCGAAGGCTTTAGCTTATATTTTTACGCAAGCCTAGTTTTTGGCGCATTCATGATGCTTATGCTTCTTAGCTGGTTTGTTTACAACGCAAGAAGCAGCGAGATAAATGAAATTTAGTTTGCCACTCCCATAAGCACGCTTGTGTAGGTGTTTTGCTTAGGCTCTGAGCTTGTTGCATCATTTACATTTATGCGGCCAGTCTCAAGCCCAGCCTTTATGAGCGCTTCTTTTACCGCATTTGCACGCTCATTTGCAAGTTCAACTAGCTTTTCTTTATCCACTTCGATGGTTTTTATTGCCTCTTCTCTTAAGGCCTTATCGCTTTTATCTTTAGCGTTTGGAACGAGAGAATTTAGCACGGTAATATAATCTTTGCCGCCTGAGGCAATTATTTGATTTATCTTTTGATCAAGCTTTTTTTCTTTAAAGTAGAGCACATCTATTTCGGAGTAAGTAGGCGTGATGCTAAGTTTCATCATAGGCTTTGCAGTAGTTAATTTTATAAAATCAGCTATTTTTGGTGCTTCTGAGCTTATTAGCTCGCTACTTCCAGCAAGAAAATCGATAGAGCTTAGATCCTTGCTACCAAGCCCTAGAGCATTACCTAAAAATCTAAACGGAGCTAATGTAATGTCTGCAAAGAGCTTTTTAACAGCGGCCCAAATGACACCGCCATATTTAAAGTCAGGATCGTCTAAATTTCCCTCAACTGGCAGGTCGATGTTTATTTGATTATTTTGATCGCTTAATATCGATATAGCAAGCGAAAGTGGTA
The DNA here is from genome assembly GCF_002913045.1 of Campylobacter concisus. Classification (NCBI taxonomy): domain Bacteria; kingdom Pseudomonadati; phylum Campylobacterota; class Epsilonproteobacteria; order Campylobacterales; family Campylobacteraceae; genus Campylobacter; species Campylobacter concisus. Next base: position 73,175 of record NZ_PPAF01000041.1, read on the forward strand.
AATTTACAGCATCTTTTGAATCAACCTTTTCTCCAAGTGTGAGTGTGTCAAAATTTATAAGATTTGAGCCGTTTAGTTTTGAATCAACAACGCTATAATTTAGATTTAAATTTAACTTACCTTTTTTTATTTTATAGCCCAAAAATTGCCCACTATATGGCGTTATGTCGATTAGATCGATATCTTTAAAATCAAGCTTAATATCGGTATTTTGCTTTAACTCAAAAGGAAATAGTTTTGCTGTAATCTGAGAGAAGCCATTTTTGCCAACTACGCCTTTAAACTCACCCGAACTTGGACGTTTTTTATCGATGTCAGTTAGCTTGCCGTTTAGATTTGAAATTTTTGTAGCAAATGGCATAAATAGTGACGCATCTGAAAAATCAACCTCGCCGTTGTTAAGTGAGAAATTTTTGATACTAAAATTTAGCTCGTCATCTTTTTTAATAGCTGCCTTTTTGCTCTCAGTTTTTTGCTCACTTTGGGCTTTGCTTTTATCTTCTTTTACGATTTTGCTTAGATTAAATTCACGCTCTTTGCTTAGATGAGCCTTGATAAATGGTGAATTTAAAGCAACTCCAGTAATTTCAAGATTATCTTTAAAAAGTGAAATTTTATCTACATCTAAACTTTTAAACGCGATTAGCTTTTCTTTATTTTTATCATCTAATCTAATATCTTTTACACTAAGTTTTGCATCTGCTTTTATATCTTTTGCATAGTGAAGCTCGGCGTTTGCACTCATCTCTCCACTTGAAAGATCTGCCTCTAAAAATGGCTTTGCGTAGGCAAAATATTTTGGCAAATTTTTATCTTCAAGTTTGATTTTAGCAGTTATATCAAGTGGTTCAAGTTTGATCTTTGAGGTTAGGTCTAAATTTAGCTTTTGCGAGCTTTTCATATCCACTTTTGCGTCAAATGGCTTACTAAAATCGCTACTTAAATTTGCTATTTTTACAAATAAATTATCAAATTTATGAGCGATCTTCTCGCCTTCAAAAAGGTGTGTCAAAGCGATATTGGCGTTATTTACATTGATATTTTTTATGTCAAATTTAAACTCACTCTCTTTGCTTTTTGAAGCTGATGTATTCTCTTTTTTGGTTTTATTGCGATGATTGGCTGTTTTTGCCGGCTCTTTATCGCCAAGCCTAAGCTGGTTTATCGCGCTTAAGCCGCTATCATTTAACTCCGAGTTAAATTTTGGTCTATTTACATCGATATTCTCGGCACTCAAAGCCATATTTAAAATGTCAAATTTGATCGTTTTTGTAAGCACATCAGCGATATCTAAAATTTCTTTATTTTTTGCCTTTAAATTTATGCCATTTATACTAAGCTCATCAATAGTCGCAAGGCTTTTATTGATATCTTGAGCGAAGCTAATGTTTGAGATTTTAGTCCCTGCCACATTTGCATTCGCATTTTTACTAAGTGGGGCATTGATATCATCAAACGCTATTTTTTCAAGCGTGAGAGCTGTTTTGTTATTTGCTAAATTTGCATTTAAATTTGAGGCATTTATATCTTTTAGATTTACTAAATTTTTACTGGCTTCGTCTATTTTTAGGGTATTTGCATTTATGCTATTTAGTGCAGCTGTCGCATTTAGCTCACTTTTTTCATTTAAATTTGCTAAAAGCGAAATATCGTTTAAATTTAGCGATTTTAAGCTTGCTGTTATTGCATTCTTAAATGATACATCGCTTAAATTTATGGCATTTAACTCTAATTTAGCATCTATCTTGTCTGCTATTTTGCTTGATAGATCAAATTTTGGAAGCTCTAACTCACCAAGACTTAGTTCGTTTTTACCCTCATCTATGCTTAGTGATTTTATATTTAAAAAGCTATCCTTTAAATTTATATTTGTAGCGTTTTCATCGGCAATTAAAGCGTAATTTATTCCTAAATTTATGACCGCATTTTTAAGATTTAGTGTGTCGTTATCGATAAAGCTAATCGCCACTGGATCGATACTAAAATCCTTTATGCTGACGTTGCCCTCTATCTTTAGTGGATTTAGCTTGATATCGCCATTTAGATCGATCTTGTGAGCTAGAGTCGAGTTTGAGTCAAAAATATGGCTGCCTGCACTATTTTTCTTCGTATTTAGCGAGCTTAGCTCGTAGTTTATATCATCAAAGCTTACGTTAAATGGATTTGTGAGGTTTTGATCGCTATATGAAAATGAACCTTTGATGATTTTTGCGTTATTTAGGGCAAAATTTATAGAACTAGTACTGTTATCTTCGGTAGTTGCGTTATCGTTGCTTATAAAATTACTAAAGTTAAATTTTGAATTTTTATCTCGTAAAATTTTGACATTTGGCTCTTGAAGCCTAAAAATATCAACTTCAACTAATTTTTTAAAGATAGAAAATGGCTTTAGCTTGATGTCGATTTGCTTTGTGCTAAAAAGTGGTGAAGTAGTATTTAGCTCGGTATTTGTGGCATTTAGCTCGAAGGTAAATGGATTAAATTTAGCACTTTCCACAAAAAGCGTTGCGTTGTAGTCTTTTAGATATTTTGGAGCAATATTTTTAATGCCATAAGGTACTCCAAAAAATCCAAGAAGAGTATAAATAACTAAAAGTGAAACTACGCAGATGGCTGAAATAAGTGCTGTTTTTTTATTTTTATTCATTGTAAAATTTACCTTGTTATTATCTAAAATAGGGAGAGATTTTACTTCAAAAAAGGTTAAAAGATAGTTAGAAATTTAAAACTTCTATACTATAAATTTACATTTAGCTTAATAATACTTTTATACGATTCGTATTACTATGCAGAAATATTTTTAAACAAAGGGGATTGTGATGAAGAAAATTTTGCTTGTCTTTTTTTTGTTATTTGGCATTTTTTCTCATGCAAATGAAAATGCCGTTGTAGTCGCTATCGAAGAGCAAACACCTCGTATAAATCCACTTTACGACGAGGATCACGATCCTACGCTTTCACTCGTTTTTTCGGGCCTTACGAGCCACGATGAAAATAGCAACGTCGTGCCAGAGCTTGCGAAGTCTTGGCAGGTGAGCGATGACGGGCTGGAGTATATTTTCGAGCTAAGAGATGATGCCTTTTGGCATGATGGGGTAAAATTTAGCGCAAAGGACGTTAAATTTACTATCGAAGCGGCTCAAGATAAGAAGCTAAATGCGCCTGCTATCTCAAATTATGAAGTCGTAAAAAGCGTTGAAATTTTAGGGGATTATAAAGTAAAGATTACGCTTAATGAGCCGTTTCCGCCATTTCTTGACGCACTTAGTTTTGGTGTTTTGCCTGAGCACATTTTAAAAGGCAAAGATATCTCAACCGATAAATTTAACGAGGCTCCGATAGGAACTGGCGCATATAAGCTAGTAAAATGGAAAAAAGATGAGAGCTTGGAATTCGCGGCAAACGAGAAATTTTACAAGGGTGAGCCAAAGATAAAAAGGGTATTTTTTAAAATTGTTGGTGATGAAAATTTAAGGCTCGTTGGGCTTAAAAGTGGTGAGATCGACGTCGCACTCATCTCTCCAACTGGTGTAAATTTCATAAAAGATGATAAAAAACTAAGCTTGCTTAAGTTTAAAAGTGCGGACTATAGAGCTTTGATGTTTAACTTTGAAGATCCTCTTTTTCAAGATAAAAATGTAAGAATCGCCCTAAACTACGCGGTAAATAAAGATGAGATAGTTAAAAATTTATTTCACGGATATGCAAGTGTGGCGAACAATCCGATAGAAAAAAGCTTTGCAAATGACGGTGAGTTTAAATTTAGCTACGATCCGCAAAAGGCCAAAGAGCTACTTGAAAAGAGTGGCTTTAAGAAAAACAAGGCTGGCTTTTTCGAGAAAGACGGCAAGGAGCTTGGCTTTGATATCTACGCCTTTAATAACGACATCTTAAGGGTCAATCTAGCCAAAATTTTAAGCAGTGAGCTAAATAAATTTGGCGTGAGAGCCAAAGCCTACGCAAAGCCAAGAACAGCCTTTAGTATAAGCGAGGTTGATAGCTTTATCATCGGCTGGGGAAGTCCGTTTGACCCAGATTTTCACACGTATAGAATTTTTGGTGGACTTGCTGATGTGAGCATAAATGAAAATGGCTGGAATTTTAACCACTACAAAGATGCAAACGTTGATATTGCCCTAAAAAATGCAAGATATACAAAGGATGTGGAGCTTAGAAAAAAATACTACAAAGAATTTCTAAAAGCGCTTTTTGAAAATCCACCTTACATTTTCATAGCCTATCTTGACTATCCACTCGTCTTTAACAAGAAAATTTCAGGCATCAAGACGCAAATTTTGGGTCACCATGGAGCTGGATTTTTATGGAACATAAGAGAGTGGCAAGTAAAATAGCGGATAAAAACTTTGTTTAGAACCATTTTAAAAACAGCGATCTCAAGCCTTGGATTGCTGTTTTTCATCTCATTTTTTCTATTTTTGCTCATATATTTTTTGCCAGGAAACGTCACTGACGCGATGTTTTCAAGGAGCGAGGCGATAAATTTAGCCATAAAAGAGCAAATTTTAAGAAATTTAGGGCTAAAAGATAGCTTTTTCGTGCAGTATTTTAGGTGGCTAGCTCACTTTGTCGCAGGGGATTTTGGTACCAGTTTTGTAAGCGGGGCAAGCGTGTCACTGCTCATTAAAGAGCGGCTTTTAAACTCGCTTATTTTATTTTTTGCTTCGTTTTTTTTGATAACTCTTTTGTCCTTTTTATTAGGGCTTTTAAGTGCCATTTATAAGAATAAATTTGCCGATATTTTTATAAACTTTAGCTCCTTTTTGCTGGCATCACTACCACATTTTTACGTAGCACTCGTGCTGATAGCTATCTTTAGCGTCTATCTAAATTTGCTACCAAGTTCAGGTGCAAATGAGCTAGGATCTAGCGGAGTAGGAGCAAAATTTATCATCTTGCCAACGCTTGCCATCATCTTGCCACACCTTGGCGCAAATGTGAAATTTGTAAGAGACAGGCTAAATCAAAGCTTAAACGCTGATTTTATCCAGACAGCTCACGCTAGAGGTTTGGGGCGCGGCAAAATTTATCTCTTTGCCATAAAGCACGCAAGCACCGATATAGTCTATTATTTCGCAACCCTTGTGGCTGGCGTTTTTGCTGGCTCGTATGTCATTGAGAGCATTTTTTCATTTCCGGGCATAGGCAAACTTAGTCTTGATGCAGTCATCGCCAAAGACTATCCAGTCGCACTTGCGACCATTTTACTAACGGCTGTTTTTGTCGTTTTTGCAAATTTGCTAGCAAAAATTTTTGCCATCTTGGCAGATAAGAGAAATTTATGAGAAAAGTCATATTTTTCTTAGCCTGTTTTGTCTTTTTGGCACTTGTCACATTTGCCTTTGTGGCGCCATTTTTTTCTAAATTTGAGCCAAATTTTACTGACTTTATGGCGGTAAATTTAGCCCCAAGTAGCGAGCATATCTTTGGCACTGACATCCTTGGTAGGGATAATCTCATAAGAGTGGCCTACGCGCTTAAAAACTCGCTTCTTATCTTGCTTCTTGCTGGCTTTTTAACGACACTTTTTTCGCTCATATATGCCTATTTTGGCACGAGTAAGAGCAGGGTTTTCGAGAGCCTTTTTGATAAGGGGCTTGATGCATTTTTAAGCATCCCAAATATCGTTTTTATTATGCTTTTTAGCTCATTTAGTAATGGAGATATACTTATCACCTCTTTTATCATCGCCATTTGCTCGTTTATGCAGGGTGCAAAAGTTTTTATGCAAAATTTTAGACTTAATAAAAAGTGCGACTACGCCGAGCAAGCCATGATAAATGGGGCTAGCAAATTTAGCCTGATCTGCTTTGAAATTTTGCCAAATTTAAAGCATTTAATAATTAGCATCTTTGGCATAAACGCGATAAATGCGGTTGTCATGGAGGCTACGCTAGGCTTTTTTGGTGTGGGTAGTGACGCAAATAAAATAAGCCTTGGCATCATGCTAAATGAGAGTAAAGAGGCACTTTTTCTGGGCTCTTGGTGGATGGTGCTTTTCCCTGGTGTGACGCTCTTTTTGCTCATCCTAGCAACCTCGATCATCACGTCAAATTCAAAAAATGGCAATATAAAAATATGATAGAGATTAAAAATTTAAACGTTTTTTATAAGGATAAGAAGCTTTTGCGTGAGCTTGATTTTGCCATGAGTGAGGGTAAATTTATAGGTATCACTGGCGCAAGTGGCAGTGGCAAATCGCTCTTTACAAAGAGTTTAATAAGGCTTTTTGATGATGATTTTAGAGTGAGGGCGGATAAATTTAGCATTTTTAAAAAAGATATCTTAAAACTTAACCAAAATGAGCTAAAAGAGCACCGAAAAAAGGTCGCTGCGCTCATCTTTCAAAACTCAGTTGCCAGCCTTCATCCACTCTTAAACGTGGGCGATCACTTTAACGCCTATCTTGGTGGCGATAATAAATCAAATAAAGAGCTTGCATTTGCTTATTTTAGGGAGTTTGGGCTGGGTAATGCAAATCTCATCTGGCACAAATACTCATACGAGCTAAGTGGAGGCGAGGCGAGCCACGTGCAGATCGCTTTGGCGCTTTGTTTGAAGCCAAAAATTTTAGTATGCGACGAGATAACAAGCGGGCTTGATAGCATTAGCGCTAGCCACGTGGCGGGCATCTTAGAGAGCCTAAAAGGCAAGATGAGCGTCATCTTTATCTCGCATGATGAGGCGCTAACGAACTATCTTAGTGATGAGATTTGGCAGATGAGAGATGGGCAGCTAAATTTAAAGTAAAATGTGTGAAAATCAGGCTTGAAAACGTCTCAAAAAGTTTAAGCTTTAAGGAGCATTTTAACGCTAGAGCTGAAGTTTTGCACCTTTTGGAGGGGATAAGTTGCGAGCTTGATGATGGCGAAAATTTAGCCATTTTAGGTCAAAGTGGCAGTGGCAAAAGCACGCTTGCAAAGCTCATATCATTTAGTGAGCCAAAAAGTGGGGGCAAAATTTATATAAACGATGAGGAGATCACGGACAAAAATGAGCTCAAAAAAGATATCAGATATATCTTGCAAAACCAAAAACAAGCCCTAAATCCAGCGCTAAAAGTAAAAACCGCGATCGCCCACGTGAGGTCGTATCTTAAGCTTAACTTCAGCGAAAATGAGCTTAAAGAGCTTCTAGTGAATTTAAATTTAAAAGATAAAATTTTAGAAAAATATCCATCTCAGCTAAGTGGCGGCGAGGCGACAAGGGTTGGGATATTGTTAGCTCTTCTTTCAAAACCAAAAATCTTAATCTGTGACGAGATAACAAGTGGGCTTGATAACGAGACGAAGCAAAAGATCATAAATTTGCTTTTAAGCTTAGATGAAAAGATCAGCATTATTTTTATCACGCACGATATTTTAAGCGCGATGAAGATAGCACAAAAGGTGCTAATAATCGAGGCTGGCAAGCAGGTGGCGTGGGGTAAATTTGAAGATCTTGCAAGCCAAAATGTCCTTAAAAAATACCTTGATGCTGCAAAAATTTATAAAAATAATCTTTGATATAATGCGAGCAAAAAAAGGTTAAATTTTGCTAGTTCACATCTGCTGCTCGGTCGATAGCCACTACTTTTTAGGGCGCTTACGAAAAGACTTCCCAAATGAACGAATAGTCGGCTATTTTTATGATCCAAACATACATCCATATAGCGAATTTTTACTGCGTTTTGAGGACGTGAAGCGAAGCTGCGAGAAGCTAGGCATCGAGCTAATATGCGGCGAATACGACTATGAGGCGTGGCTTGGTGGCACAAAGGGGCTTGAAGATGAGCCAGAAAAGGGTAAAAGGTGCGAGTACTGCTTTGATTTTCGCATGAAAGACTCGGCTAAAAAGGCGCTTGAGCTAGGACTTAGTAAGATCACAACGACGCTTTTAATGAGCCCAAAAAAGGACTTTACTCAGCTTAAAAAGGCGCTTGATGAGGCAGTGGCTGGCTCAAATTTGGAGGCTGTTGCGGTTGATTATAGAAAAAATGGCGGCACAAGCGAGCAGTTTATCCTCGCTAAAAAAGACAAGCTCTATCACCAAAATTATTGCGGCTGCGTCTTTGCGCTAAAAAAACAGCGCGACTCGCAAAATTTGCCTCAAAGTGAGCTAATGAGCGAGCTACACGCAAGGGCGCTTTATGGTAGTATTGAAGCTAGGCTTGAGCTTTATAAAAAGGTGCGCGAGTGCGAGGCAAAGGGGGAGAAATTTCACCTTTTTAGAAGGCGATTTTTAAACTATAGGCTTTTGCGTGCTAGTGTTAAATTTGAAGGTCGTGTGACACCGAGCTACTTTGTGCTCTACTCTGGCTTTAAAAGAGAGAGCTTAAAGCTAAATGTGGAGCGTGACTGCGAGATGGACGATGAGCTAAAGGAGGGTGCGATATTTATGAGTATTGATCTCTTTAATAAATTTACAAATAGCGAATTTAAAAGCGTAGATGAGCTTTGTAAAAGGCCACTTGAGCTTGATGATGAGCTAAAATTTCGCCGTGATATGAGCGGGGAGTTTTCGCAAAATCCTATTATCATCTTAGACGAGGTCAAAAAGGGCAGCTACGAAATTTACGCAAAGGCTGTTTTTTACAACGATAGCGAAGAAATTTTGGTTTTAGATTAAAAGGTAAGTTTATAAAATTTATCTTAAAGCAGTGAATTAAATTTTTGCCACATAAGGCGAAATTTAGAGATTTTTAAAAGAGGCTAATAATTTTTTTCTTAGTATAAATTTGTTACAATCGCCACAAATTTACATTACTAAGGCTAAAACGTGATAGACGTCGTAGAAATTCAAAAAATTCTCCCACATAGATTTCCATTTTTGCTTATCGATAGAGTTGTCGAGCTAGAGCCAGCTAAGAATATCGTCGCTTATAAAAATGTAACCATTGGTGAGCCGATATTTCAGGGGCACTTCCCAGGTCACCCGATCTATCCTGGCGTGATGATCATTGAAGGCATGGCACAAGCTGGTGGCGTGCTAGCGTTTAAGAGTATGAGCGACGAGCATCAGGCTGGTATCGAGAATAAAGTGGTTTATTTTATGAGCATAGACGGAGCAAAATTTCGCCATCCTGTTCGCCCTGGAGATAGACTAGAGTATAGACTAAATGTGCTAAAGCATAAGGGAAATATTTGGGTGCTTGAAGGCAAGGCATATGTAGATGACGCACTTTGCGCCGAGGCTGAACTAAAAGCGATGATAGTAGATAAATAGGCTTTAAAAAAAGAGAGACAATGAAAAATATCCACCAAACAGCCGTTATAGAAGATGGAGCGATCATTGGAGATGACGCAAATATCGAGGCTTATGCATTTGTAAGTAAAGATGCGGTCCTTGGCAACAACGTCACGATAAAGCAAGGCGCAAGGGTGCTTGGCAAGACTAAAATCGGCGATAACTCTCGTGTATTTAGCTATGCGATCGTGGGCGATATCCCGCAAGATATCAGCTATAAAGATGAGATTGATACCGGCGTCATTATCGGCGAGCACGCAACTATACGTGAGTTTTGCACGATAAACTCAGGCACGCACAAAGGCGATGGTATAACAAGGATCGGTGATAATGCTTTTATAATGGCATATTCTCACATTGCACACGACTGCATAATAGGCAGTAACGTCATTTTGGCAAATAACGCAACCCTGGCAGGTCACGTCGAGCTTGGTGATTATGCTGTTGTGGGCGGTCTTACGCCAATTCATCAGTTTGTTAGAGTAGGGGAAAGCTGCATGATTGCAGGTGCAAGCGCGCTTAGCCAAGATGTAGTGCCATTTTGCCTAGCTGAGGGCAACAGAGCTTATATAAGAAGCTTAAATTTAGTTGGCATTAGGCGTAGATTTGACAAAGAGCAGGTTGAAGAGCTTGTTCGCGCTTATAAATTTTTGTTTAATCAAGGCATTAGCCTAAAAGATCAAGCAAACGAACTAATCGCAAAAACCAGCGATGAAAATGTTAAAAAAATGTGTAAATTTATATTAGAAACGACAAGAGGAATTCCGCTTGCAAAAGGAAGAGATTAATGGCTAGAAAGTGTAATTTTTGTGGCGAGGCTGAGTCTGCTGAGAGAAGATTACTCGCTGATATCGAAGGGAACGCCTATATATGCGAGTATTGTATCGCTGCTGCATACGATATGATACATGGAGATACTAGCGTAGAAGAGAGTAAAAATGACGAAACGATAGAGTATCAAAAGCTCACACCAAAGGAGTTAAAAGCGGTACTTGATAACTACGTGATCGGTCAAGATAGAGCTAAAAAGGTCTTTAGCGTCGGCGTATATAACCACTATAAGAGAATTTTTAAACAAAGCGACATTAAAGACGATACTGAAATTTCAAAATCAAACATCTTACTTGTTGGCCCAACTGGAAGCGGAAAGACGTTGATGGCTCAGACTTTAGCGAGATTTCTTGATGTGCCTATCGCAATTTGTGACGCCACAAGCCTAACTGAGGCTGGATATGTCGGTGAGGATGTTGAAAATATCCTAACAAGGCTCTTGCAAGCTGCAAATGGCGATGTTAAAAAGGCGGAGCAGGGCATTGTCTTTGTAGATGAGATCGATAAGATCGCTAGAATGAGTGAAAATAGAAGTATTACAAGAGACGTTTCAGGCGAAGGCGTACAGCAAGCGCTTTTAAAGATCATCGAAGGAAGCGTCGTGAACATCCCACCAAAAGGTGGCAGAAAGCATCCAAACCAAGACTTCATCCAGATAGATACGACAAATATTTTATTTGTTTGTGGCGGTGCATTTGACGGACTTCTTGATATTATCGAGAGAAGAGTTGGTAAAAACGTACTTGGATTTAATCAAGAAAAACGTGGCAAAAACGAAAAAGAAAATTTACTAAGCCTACTTGAGCCAGACGATCTTGTAAGATATGGCCTCATCCCAGAGCTTATTGGCAGACTTCACGTGGTAGCTACTCTAAATGAGATAACAAAAGAAGATATGGTTAAAATTTTAACCGAGCCAAAAAATGCGATATTAAAACAATACCAAAAGCTTTGTGCGATTGACGGTGCTACGCTTAAATTTGATGATGAGGCACTTGAAGAGATAGCAAGTCTGGCTATTGAGAGAAAAACCGGAGCTAGAGGGCTTAGAAGCATAATGGAAGAGCTTATGACAGACATAATGTATGAGCTACCAGAGTTAAAAGAGTATGATATTGTTATCTCAAAAGAGACTGTAAAAGATAAGGCAAAGCCAATTTTAATAAAGCACGATAAGAAAATAGCGTAAAGGAAATAGATGTTTTTAGATCAGGTTATAGGTTTTTTCTCAAGTGATATGGGCATAGATCTCGGTACGGCAAATACACTTGTTTTGGTAAAGGATAAAGGCATAATAATAAACGAGCCTTCTGTTGTTGCAGTAAGGCGTGAGAAATATGGCAAACAAAAAATTTTAGCGGTCGGACATGCTGCAAAAGAGATGGTAGGAAAAACTCCAGGCGATATCGAGGCGATAAGGCCGATGAGAGATGGCGTTATTGCGGATTTTGATATGACTGAGCGTATGATACGCTATTTTATAGAAAAGACTCACAAAAGAAAAAGCTTTCTACGCCCAAGGATCATCATCTCAGTTCCTTATGGGCTAACCCAGGTCGAAAGAAAAGCTGTTAGAGAAAGTGCTTTAAGTGCTGGAGCAAGAGAAGTATTTTTGATCGAAGAGCCAATGGCAGCAGCAATCGGTGCAAATTTACCAGTTCGTGAGCCACAAGGCAATCTAGTAGTTGATATCGGTGGCGGTACGACCGAGATAGGTGTTGTCTCGCTTGGCGGCCTAGTTATTTCAAAATCAATCCGCACAGCTGGCGATAAGATTGATATTAGTATTGTTAATTACATAAAAGAGAAATATAACTTACTAATAGGCGAGCGAACTGGCGAGGAGATAAAGATTGCCGTAGGTTCTGCTGTACAGCTTGAAAAAGAGTTAAGCGTAGTAGTAAAAGGTCGCGACCAGGTAAGTGGTCTTTTGAGTAGAGTCGAGCTAACAAGCGAAGATGTAAGAGAGGCGATGAGAGAACCACTAAAAGAGATCGCAGATGCGCTTAAAACTGTGCTTGAGATGATGCCACCTGATCTTGCTGGCGATATCGTGGAGACTGGTATCGTACTAACTGGCGGCGGAGCGCTTATTAGAGGACTTGATAAATTTTTATCTGATATCGTTAAACTTCCAGTTTTTGTAGCAGATGAGCCACTCCTTGCGGTTGCTAGAGGAACGGGCAAGGCACTTGAAGAGATTGGGCTTTTACAACAGCTGACAAATGAAGAGTAAGATTGTTCTTTTTGTTTTTATAGCATTGCTTGCTACGGCCTCAGTTTTCAAGGGAGAAATTTTAAGTAATCTTTCTATTGGGTTTAGTAACTATGCTACAAATTCATACGACAATTTTGCTAAAAGTGTGAAAGACTATATAAACGAATATTTTAGGCAGGCTAGCGAGATAGAAAAACTAAGAGCGCAAAATGAAGAGCTAGAGCGCTCAGCCACACTTCTTTCTACTTTTGCAAACGAGCTAAATCAAATTTTAAAAGATAAAAACTCGACTGCCTACGCCCCAGCCGTGAAGCTAGTAAAAGGGCTTAGCTACGTTCATATCGGGGATTATAATAAAATTTGGATAAGCGAGTTTGAAGGATACGACCCAAATAAAATTTATGGGCTCATCTATCAAGGAAATAGTGCTGGCATCGTCATCGCAAAAGATGGTAAGCCACTAGCTTACTTGCAAAATGACCCAAAAAGTATATTTGCAGTTTATATAGGAAATGACAAAATTCCAGGCGTCGCGCATGGAAATCAAGGCCAAATAATGGTGAAATTTATCCCACAATGGCTCAGCCCAAAAGAGGGCGACGAGGTCTTTACGAGCGGGCTTGACGGGATATTTTTTAGTGGGGTGCCAGTAGGGCGCGTGAGTAAAATTTTAAAAGAGAGCTCCTATCAAAGCGTGATAGTTGAGCCCTATGCAAAGCTAAACATACCAAACTACCTATACGTTGTAACAAAGGAAAAATGATGCCAAAAAGAACAGATATAAATACCATTTTGCTAATCGGCTCAGGCCCTATCGTCATCGGTCAAGCCTGCGAATTTGACTACTCAGGCACACAAGCAGCCAAGACGCTAAAAGAGCTTAGATACCGCGTAGTGCTTATCAACTCAAACCCAGCCACCATCATGACTGACCCAAATTTTGCCGATGCAACGTATATAGAGCCGATCACAAAAGATAGCATTTTAAAGATCATCGAAAAAGAAAATATTGACGCGATTTTGCCAACGATGGGCGGACAAGTAGCGCTAAATGCTGCTATGGAGGTCTTTGAGAGTGGTCTTTTAAAGGACGTAAAATTTCTTGGTGCAAACCCAGAAGCGATAAAAAAGGGCGAAGATAGACAAATTTTTAAGGCTACCATGCAAAAGATCGGCATGGATCTGCCTGAGAGTAGATATGCTTATAACATGGACGACGCGCTAAATGCAGCAAATGAGATAGGCTTTCCGCTCATCATAAGAGCTAGCTATACGCTTGGTGGTGCAGGAAGCGGCGTGGCTTATAATATGGATGAGTTTAAAGAGCTAGCCAACACCGGCCTTGACGCAAGCCCAATACATGAAATTTTGATAGAAGAGAGCTTGCTTGGCTGGAAAGAGTACGAGATGGAGGTCATTAGAGATAGAAATGACAACTGCATCATCGTCTGCTCGATCGAAAATTTCGACCCAATGGGCGTGCATACAGGCGATAGCATCACGGTTGCACCAGCACTCACGCTCACAGATAAAGAGTATCAAGCTATGCGTGACGCTAGCTTTGCCATACTTCGCGAGATCGGCGTTGATACGGGCGGCAGCAACGTGCAGTTTGCTATAGATCCAAAAACAGGCCGCATGATCGTTATCGAGATGAACCCACGCGTTAGCCGAAGCTCTGCACTTGCCAGTAAAGCCACTGGATATCCGATCGCAAAGGTAGCCACACTGCTTGCAGTTGGTTTTAGCTTAGATGAGATCAAAAATGACATCACAGGCACACCTGCTAGCTTTGAGCCGGTGATTGACTACATAGTGACAAAAATTCCACGTTTTACATTTGAGAAATTTCCAGGATCAAACCCATATCTAGGCACTGCGATGAAGTCAGTTGGCGAGGTTATGGCCATTGGCAGGACATTTAAAGAGAGTATCCAAAAGGCGCTTTGCAGTCTAGAGCGCGATCTTTGCGGATTTAACAGTCTTAGCCTAGAGAAAAACGCTTTGATTTATGGCATCAGAAATGCAAATGAGCAGAGAATTTTATATCTAGCGCAAGCTTTTAGAAATGGCTTTAGCGTGGCCGAGGTACATGAGCTTAGCAAGATCGATCCTTGGTTTTTAGAGCAAATTTATGAGATAGTTAAATTTGAAGATAAGATCGACATGGATATCTTAAACAACGAAGAGCTGCTACGAGAGGCCAAAAGCATGGGCTTTTCAGACAAGATGATAGCTGTGCTTATAAATGAAAAAGACGATCTTGAGCTTAGCCAAAATGATATATACTTTGCTAGGCAGAAGCTTGGCATCGAGCTTGAATACAACGAGGTCGATACTTGTGCAGGCGAGTTTAAGGCACTAACGCCATATCTCTACTCATCTACAAATATCACTAAATTTCCTAAAAAAGAGCTTGCAAAAGACGCTAAAAAGGTGATGATAATAGGCGGCGGTCCAAACAGGATCGGCCAGGGCATAGAGTTTGACTACTGCTGCGTGCATGCAAGCTACGCCCTAAGAGACCTTGGCATAAAAACGATAATGTATAACTGCAACCCAGAAACCGTCTCAACCGACTACGACACGAGCGATATTTTGTATTTTGAGCCGATCGATTTTGAGCACGTTAGATCAGTCATCGAGCGTGAAAAGCCAGACGGCGTGATCGTGCATTTTGGCGGCCAAACTCCGCTTAAATTTGCAAAACGCCTAAGCGTGATCGGCGCTAAGATCATCGGCACAACCGCAAGAGTGATCGACGTGGCCGAGGATAGAAAGAAATTTAGCGAATTTATAAATAAAATAGGCGTCCTTCAACCTAAAAATGACACCGCCACTAGCCTAGAAGAAGCTTTGCAAAAGGCCGCGACTATTGGCTATCCAGTGCTTGTTCGCCCAAGCTACGTCCTTGGTGGCAGGGCGATGAGAAGGGTGCATAACGAGAGCGAGCTAAAAGAGTATATGAGCGAGGCGGTAAAGGTTAGCAACCACTCGCCAGTGCTACTTGATAAATTTTTACAAGATGCAAAAGAGCTCGACGTAGACGCGATATGTGACGGCAAAGAGGTCTATATAGGCGCGATAATGGAGCACATCGAGGAGGCCGGAATTCACTCTGGTGACTCAGCTTGCATATTGCCACCGATGAGTTTAAGTGCAGAAATGATAAAAAAAGTGGAGAAGCAAACCAGAGATATCGCTCTAAATTTAGGCGTTGTCGGTCTTATGAATATCCAGTTTGCTATCTATGAAAACGAGCTTTATATGATCGAGGTAAATCCTCGCGCAAGCAGGACCGTGCCGTTTGTGAGCAAGGCTACTGGCGTGCCTATGGCAAAGGTAGCGACAAGAGTTATGTGGCAGGGAAATTTACGTGAGGCTCTTAAATTTTATGATGATTACAAGGTTGTTTATGAAGATGGCGATATCCTAAAACCTCGTGTTAGCTCGCATATTTGCGTAAAAGAGTGCGTGTTGCCGTTTAATAAGCTAAGCGGCGCCGATCTCATCCTTGGTCCTGAGATGAAGAGTACGGGTGAGGTCATGGGTATAAGCCACGATTTTGCAAGCTCATTTGCAAAGAGCCAGATCGCTGCAAGCAACACTTTGCCAAGCAAAGGCAGGGTATTTTTAACGCTAGCTGACGCTGATAAATCTTACGCGCCTGATCTTGCAAGAGAGCTAATAGCGCTTGGCTTTAGCATCATCGCAACTGGCGGCACGCATAAAATTTTAAGCGAAGCTGGCGTTGAGGCTGAGTTTGTCTATAAGATAAGCGAGGGCAGACCAAACGTCGAAGATAGGCTTAAAAACGGCGATATCGCACTTGTTATTAACACAAGCGATACAAAATCAAGCGTGGATGATGGCAAAAAGATCCGCCAAAATGTGCTTAGATTTAAAATTCCATATTTTACAACGATCCGTGCAGCACTCGCTGCCGCTAAGTCGCTAAGCTCAGTTCAAACTGGCAAAGCACTTGAAGTAAAAAGCTTGCAAGAGTATTTATCTAAAAAATAATAAATTTAAGGCAGTTTAGCTTATAGCTAAACTGTTTTTAAAGTATTGCTGGAAGCAGTAGATGTCTATGTATGGCATTTTGCTTTGAATTTTAGTCTAGCTTTCATCAATCTAGTAATATTAAAGCTTATGTTTAATATAATCTCACTCAAAAGGAGAGATTATGAAAATTTTAAATGCTTTTTTTACGGGTATTATATTTGTCCTTGCTCCTATTTTTACGCTATTTGTTGGAATTTACAACAACTACTTTTCTTACTATGGCATAAGCGAGTATTTTAATGTTATTTTTGTTGATAACGTGCCTTTCTTATGGCTTTTGCCTGTATTTTTTATATTTGGGTATTGCTTTTTTTACGCGCCTTTTAGAAAAATTTTTAGAGCTTTTTATTTAGTTTTGCTGATAGTTTGTGCTTTTAGTTGGTATCCTGACTTTGGACGCACTTTAGGAGAGAATTATTTTATGAGCAAATCGCTATCCTTAGATATCTCATCAAATTTAGAAAATGAGCAAAAGACTGATGGAAAGATACTTTATGATGGACGAAGAGAAATTTATTTTTTAAGAAGCGATAATAATAAAGTCGTTAAAATTTCAAAGTAAAGTTTTACCTTTATTTAGTTAAAATGGCATAAAAATTTAAAGGTTTAAAATGCGTTTAAAACTCCCACACGTTCCGTATATTTCACATAAAATAGCAATAGATCTTCTAAATTGTGGTTTCGTAAGACTAAATAAAGGCATTGAGCCAATCGTAGCAAAAACAAGTGAAATTTTAACAGTCGATATTCAAAAAGAAAGAGCTTTAGATGAGCGAGTAAATGAGCTTTTGGAGAAAAATGAAGACGAGATGCAAACTATGCAAATTGACCGCAAAAATATGTTTTGGCTCGTTAAAAAGAAGCTCGCAGGTGAATTTGATGTAATTTTAACCCATGAAGATAGATTTAGCAATATTGCTCACAAAGTGCTTGAAACTATTTGGAAGAGCGGTCTTGTTGATTATAATGTATCTGAAAATCGCGTAAAAAATGTGATTTATAACTCAATAGATGAGTACTTAAAAAGCTATGAGAAGATAGAAGATGATGTTTATGAAATGATACAAAATTATAAACATAAGCTAATCCCAGGAACTGATGAATATGATCTTGTCTTTGAGCGTTTGTATCAAGATGAGCTTAAAAAAAGAGGCATGCTTTAATGAAAGCTTACATTTATATTGAAAATGGTGTTTTTTTAGAAGCAAAAGCTTTTGGGGCTCACGGTGAATGTGCTGGCGAGCTCGTTTTTAATACCTCGATGACTGGCTACGAAGAGATCATGAGCGATCCAAGCTATGCTGGTCAGTTTATCGTCTTTACGATGCCAGAAATAGGCATAGTAGGTATAAATGAAGACGATATGGAGAGTCTTAGGATTCATGCAAGTGGCGTTATAATGAGAAGCTACAATGAAATTCCATCAAACTACCGCTCGCAAAAATCTTTGGGAAAATTTTTCGAAGAGCAAGGTAAATTTGGCGTTTATGACGTTGATACTAGATACCTCACAAAGATGCTACGCGATGAAGGTGCCTTGATGGCTTATATCTCAACGCAAATAAGTGATAAAGACGAGCTAAAACGCAGGCTTGAAAGTAGTGGGCGTATCGAAAATATAAACTACGTAAAAACAGTTAGTGCGATGGATGAATATGAGCACAAAAAAGGCGCTTGGGATAGAAATTTAAAGTCATATAATCCGCTAAAAAGTATTGGCAAAAAGATAGCTGTTTTTGACTTTGGCGTAAAGAGAAATATCTTAAACGAGCTATGTGAAACTGGTCTTGAAGTCATCGTCGTGCCACACGACACTAAGGCTGAAATTTTGATAGAAAAATTTAAAAATGGCGAGATAAATGGGGTATTTTTATCAAATGGTCCTGGTGAGCCAAAAAATTTAAAGGCCGAAATAGGCGAGATTAAAAAGATGATTGAGGCTAGGATACCTATATTTGGCATTTGCCTTGGACATCAATTACTCTCAAACGCCTTTGGATACGAGACATATAAGCTTAAATTTGGTCAGCACGGAGCAAATCACCCAGTGCTAAATTTAGAGACAAAAGCGATCGAGATAACAACACAAAATCACAATTACAACGTACCTGAGAGTATCGCAGAAGTAGCTGTTGTGACTCATAGAAATTTATTTGACAACACGATCGAGGGTGTGAGATACAAAGACTATCCGATCTTTTCGGTCCAGCACCACCCAGAAGCAAGTGGTGGTCCAAGCGAGAGTAAATATATATTTAAGCAGTTTTTAGAAATTTTATAAGATGCAAAACATAAACCTTTACATGATTGTCTCAGTTGCATTTTTAAGTAGCTTTAGTCATTGTGTAGGTATGTGCAGCGGATTTTTGAGCTTACAGACTCTATTTTTTAAAGGTAAGAATAAAATAGAAATTTTAATGCTAAGTACGCTTTATAGTCTATCTAGAATTTTTGCTTATGTAGTTTTAGGAGCTTTATTTAGCGCCTTTGGAGCTGTTATTAGCTTTAACATGCAAGCAAGAGGCGTGATATTTTTCATAGTTGGCCTAATGATCGCGTTTATTGGTATTGCCTTGCTTTTTAGGGGTGAGCTTTTAAAATTTGTAGAGAATCAAAAGGCGCTTAATTTTGTAGTAAGAATTGCAAAAACAAGGATTCAAAAGAAAAATTTAGCAAATTTTTTATTACTTGGTTTTTTAAATGGCTTTTTGCCTTGTGGTGTGGTTTATTATTTTTTGGCACTTGGGATTTTAAGTGCAAATTTTATTGATTCAGCTTTTATAATGCTTGTATTTGGTCTTTGTACATTGCCAGCCATGCTTTTAGCTAGCTTTGTATTTGGGATTTTAAATGAAAAATTTAAAGACATAATGTTTAAGATCTCAGCTAGCATAATGATAATAAATGGAATTTATCTATCATTTTTAGGATATAGAGCAAATGCCTAAGATAGTTAAAGTAAGAGAGATAATTGTTAATTGTGTCAAAATTTATAAAGTTTGATAAATATAACCAAAAAGGAAGAATAAATGAGCAAGATTCTTAATAATCTAACCGTTCTTATCGTTGAAAATGAGGGAGATGGTAAAAAAATAGTACAAGAAGTTATGCGAGATAAATTCGAAAAAGTTATCACTGCTCAAAATGGCGATGAAGGACTTAAGAAATTTAAAAAATATAATCCAAATATGGTTATAACAGATGTTTTTATGCCTATAATGAATGGTCTTGATATGGCTAAAAGCATTAAAGAAATTTCAAAAGATACACCTATTATAGTTTTTAGTACAAATAGTGAAAAAGAAACACTTCTAAAAGCGATAGATGTTGGTATTGATAAATACGTTTTAAAGCCGATTGATCTTGATGATTTTTTAGTTACGTTAGAAAATGTCGCTAAAAATAAGATAGAAACAGCAAATATTATTCAGGTTACAAATGGATATAGTTTTAATAAAATAAAACGTGTGCTTATCAGAGATGGTGTTGAAATTTCTCTTACAAAAAAAGAGCTTGCATTTATATCTTTACTCATAAAAAGACTTGGTACGCTTGTGCTTCATGATGAAATAAAAAATGTTGTTTGGGTTGGCGAGAGTGTGACAGAGGCTGCTATTAGGACCTTTGTTAAACGTGTTAGAGATAAAGTCGGTAGTAATTTTATAAAAAATGTTCCTGGACTTGGTTACAAAATAGATAGAAGACTCTCTTAGTAAAAGATAATTTATATTAATTAAGTCTTTTTATAGTTTTTCTACTCTAAAATAACCGAAAATTAATATAAATTTAACTAGGAGGAAAATTTATGCGACCATCCCAGTTGCTACATTATGATTATAGTGTGGCAAAACTCTTTATGTTTTCCACGATATTTTTTGGTATTGTTGGCATGGCTATTGGTGTTTTGGTGGCTTTTCAGCTTGCCTGTCCTGATCTAAACTATATAGCTGGTGAGTATTCGGCATTTGGTAGATTGCGTCCTCTTCATACTAACGGTATCATTTTTGGTTTTATGCTCTCTGGTATATTTGCCACTTGGTATTACATAGGACAGCGTGTTCTAAAAGTATCAATGAGCGAATCTCCGTTTTTGATGTTCATTGGTAAGCTTCATTTTTGGCTTTATATACTTGTTATGATTCTAGCTGTTGTGACACTTTTTATGGGCGAGAGTACATCTAAGGAGTATGCCGAGCTTGAGTGGCCACTAGATATCGCAGTAGTAGTAGTCTGGGTGCTTTGGGGCGTAAGTATATTTGGACTTATTGGTATACGCCGTGAGAAGACACTTTACATCTCAGTTTGGTATTACATTGCTACATTTCTTGGTGTTGCTATGCTTTATCTATTTAATAACATGGAAATTCCAACAAGACTAGTCAGCGGATATGGCTCATGGCTACACTCAGTTTCGATGTATGCTGGCTCAAATGATGCTTTGGTTCAGTGGTGGTACGGTCACAACGCAGTTGCATTTGTGTTTACGGTAGCGATCATCGCTCAAATTTATTATTTCTTACCAAAAGAGAGCGGTCAGCCAATATTTTCTTATAAGCTTTCGTTATTTTCATTCTGGGGCCTTATGTTTATATATCTTTGGGCTGGCGGTCACCACCTAATATATACTGCTGTGCCTGATTGGATGCAGACTATGGGTTCGGTTTTTTCTATTGTTTTGATTTTACCTTCTTGGGGTTCAGCTATTAATATGCTTCTTACAATGAAAGGCGAATGGACACAACTTCGCGAGAGCCCGCTTATTAAATTTATGATTCTAGCTTCAACTTTTTATATGTTTTCAACTCTTGAAGGCCCTATCTTAGCTATTAAATCTGTAAATGCACTAGCTCACTATACTGACTGGGTGCCAGGACACGTACATGATGGCGCACTTGGCTGGGTTGGTTTTATGACTATGGCAGCACTTTATCACATGACGCCACGTGTCTTTAAGCGTGAAATTTATTCAAAATCCTTAATGGAAGCTCAATTTTGGATACAAACAACAGGTATTGTTTTATACTTTGCTTCGATGTGGATTGCTGGTATTACGCAAGGTATGATGTGGAGAGCGACTGATAGCTATGGAAATTTACTCTACTCATTTATTGATACTGTTGTAGTGCTTATACCTTATTATTACATTAGAGCTATTGGCGGACTTTTGTATTTGATTGGCTTTTTGATGTTTGCTTACAATATCTACAAATCAACTTCTGCTAAAGCTATTTTGGCAGAGCCAAAAAGTGCAACGCCTATGGGCGGTGCTAAAGCCAATGCGGAGGTGATGTGATGTTTGCTTGGTTAGAAAAAAATCCATTCTTTTTTGCAGTTTGCGTCTTTATCGTCATAGCTTATGCTGGTATGGTAGAAATTTTACCCGACTTTGCAAATAGAGCTAGACCACTCGAGGGCACAAAGCCTTATACGGTTTTAGAGCTTGCTGGAAAAAATATATATATACAAAATGGTTGCAATACTTGTCACTCACAGATGATACGTCCGTTTAAAGCAGAGACTGATAGATACGGCATGTACTCGCTAAGTGGTGAATTTGCTTATGATCGTCCTCATCTTTGGGGTTCAAAAAGAACGGGCCCAGATCTTATGCGTGTGGGTAATTATAGAACGACAGATTGGCATGAAAATCATATGTTAAACCCAGCCTCTGTTGTGCCAGGCTCGATCATGCCGGCATATCCATTTTTATTTAAGAAAAATGCTGACATAGAGACTGCTTACGCTGAAGCACTAACTGTTAAAAAGGTCTTTAATACGCCTTATGATGAGAAAGATATGCCAGCTCTTGGCACTTTTGAGCAAGCAAATGCTAACGTGAAAGAGCAGGCTGCAAGTATCGTTGAAAATATGAAAGATGAGCAAGTAAAAAGTGCTTTTGCAAAAGGTGAAATTCGCCAGATCGTGGCACTTATCGCCTATCTAAATAGCCTAAAATAGGAGTTAGTAATGGATATTAGAGAACTTCAAGCTTATGGCTATTTTATTTTGACAGCATTTTTAGCTATCACTTTGTACGCTTATTTTTTTCATCTTTACAAAAGCGAAAAGCAAGGTAGAAGAAATTATGAGAAGTATTCAAGATTAGCCCTAGATGATGAGATCGGAAGTAAAATTTTAGAGCAAAAGGCTACAAAGGAGAGCGTATGCAATGGCTAAATTTAGAAGATAATATAAATTTACTTGCGTTAATAGGTGCCATCTTAATTATCGTACTAACTGTCGTTGTAGCTGGCAAGTATGTTGGTCAAATGAAAGTTAAAAAAGATGAAAGCGTAGAGCTTAGTGAGCACAACTGGGACGGAATAGGCGAGTATAAAAATCCAGTTCCATTTGGTTGGGCGGTAGTTTTTTTACTAACTCTTGTTTGGGCGATCTGGTATTACTTACTTGGTTATCCACTAAATTCTTACTCACAAATCGGTGAATATAATAAAGAGGTAAAAGAGGCAAATGCTAAATTTGAAAAAGATTATGCAAACCCAAGCAAAGAAACGCTTCATGCTATGGGAGAGAGCGTATTTTTGGTGCAATGCTCAGCATGTCATGGCATCACAGGCGATGGCATTGGTGGTAAAGCTGCAAATTTACAAATTTGGGGTAGCGAACAAGGAATAATTGATACGATACTAAATGGCTCAAAGGGGCTTGATTATCCTATGGGTGAGATGCCAGCAGGGCTAGCTGATGCTGATGGAGCAAAGGCTATCGCAGCTTATGTTGCAAAAGAGATAAGTGCTATAAAAAGTACAAAAAATGAAAATTTAGTAGCTATGGGAAAAGAGCTTTACGCAGCTTGTGCAGCTTGTCACGGAGATGATGGCAAAGGCATGGATGGTATGTCGGCTGACCTTAGTAAATATGGCTCAAGTGAGTTTATAGTAGATGTACTAAATCGTGGTAAAAACGGCAACATTGGTGTTATGCCTAAATTTAATGATGGCAGGCTAAACGAGATACAACAAAAAGCAGTTGGCGAATATGTCATATCGCTATCAAAGGGCGAATAATGGAAAATAAAAATAGAAACATCTTTGCTTTAAATGGTATTAGTGGTTATTTGGTGGCAGTTTTGCTTTTGCTATCTATCCTTGGCGTACTTACTTATATTGGTATTGGCTTGCAAAAAGATGTAGCAACCAAGCCTTACTCATTAAAAGATGCAAGTAGCATTGAGATGAAGAGCGTTGATAACGCTAAACACGTCATTATAAAGGAGTAGTGATGCTAGGCATAATAGAAAAAGCCATAATCTTGCTGATAGTTGTTGCAGGAGCTATTTGTGCGTGGTCAGTGCTAACATCAAACCACCTTTTTGTAGGCTAGGTGTGAGAAAATTTATACTCATTTTTATATTTTTGCTCTCGCAAAGTTTGGCTTTGGGAGCAAATTTTGTGATAAATAATGATGAAATTTTAAGCCAAAAAGTAAGTGTAAAGCTAAATGAGATCGGCAGTGAGCTTTATGCAAAAAGCGGTATAAATTTAGTAGTTGGCATATATAAAGATGGCGAGCTAGAAGCTCTTTTTAAAGAGCAAAATCTTAGCTTGCCTTATGCTTTTTTACTGCTTATAAAAGATAAAAAGAAAGTAGAAATTTTTGCCGATGCTAATACTTCAAAGCTTTTTAATAAAGAACAAATTTTAAGTGTAAATCCAGAGTCAGGAACGATAATTCCTATTTTGGTTTCTAAAAATGGCAAAGATGTCTATAACGCTGCTATATTAAATGGCTACGCTGATATTGCCGAACAAATCGCATCTAGATTAAATTTTCAGCTTGAAAGTAGTGTTGGAAATTCAAATAAAACTACATTAAATTTTTTAAGATTTTTCATCTATGGTTTGGTTGCATTTTTTATAATTGTTGTCTTTTATAAAAAGGTAAAAAATGGATAAAAAAACCTTTTGGCCTTATGCTATTGTGCTTAGCTTCATTGCTATCATTATCGCTTGTGCAGTAACGATCATCATAGCACTGAAACATCCAGTTGAGATGGATAGCTCCTATATGCAAAGCTACCAAAATGTCGATGAAAACATAACCTTTATCAAAGAGAGTGAAAAACGCTTTGATGAGAAATTTGATCTAAAATTTGAGCCAGATTTTAATGCCCTAAATGCTAAGTTTAAATTTCATCTAACTCCCCAAAAAGGAGAAGTCTCAGCTTTAAAATATGAAATTTTACTCACTCGCCCACAGACAAATAAAGAAAATAAAATTTTAAGAGCTTCATGGCAAGAAAATGATCTAGTAAGCGAAGAAACAAGTCTAAAAGAAGGTAGATGGCAACTACTTTTAAGGCTAAGTGACACTAATGATACAAGGTATTATAAATTTGATCTTAATGTCACAAAATGATCTTAAAATCGCAGCTTTGGTATATGGAAAAGATTTCAAAGCTGGGCTTAAATTTTAATAAACTAATCTTTTGGCTAAATTTAAAACCAAAATACTAAGTTTTTATCAAATAAAACTATAAATCAAATCTCTTTAAATCCAAAATTTAATCCCAAACGCTCGCAAGTGCCGACATATTCTTTAAATTTATAGATTAATGGATGCCATTTTTGCGTATCTATCTTTTCATCTTTTAGTAAATTTTCATCTACAAAAATGCATGTAATCTTGCAAGTAACGATGCTAAACCACTCTTTTAACTCTATCTTTTCTACAACCGTTTCTATCTGTATCTTACACTCTTTTATCCTGACGGTTTTTGCATTTATGCCAGGCTCTTTGCTGAGATTTGCTGCCTTAAATTTGTCGTGCTCGTAGATGTAGCCAAGATTCTTTTTTTCTTCTGGTACTTCACTATCACCAGTTAGTTTTTCCATTTTTTGCACAGCTTCTAGCAGGCTTTCATCACATAAATTTAGCGTGATATCTGAACCATTTTTGATATTTTTAAAGCCTTGATTTTCAATGCCTATGCCAAGCACCACTGTATTTCCTAACGTCCAAGAAGATGAAAGCACCGTGATATCATCGTTTGCGTTTTTATCTTTTGTGGTGGCTAGCAAAACCGGAAAGCCGTAGTAAAAACCTTGTCTGTTTAACTCTTTATGCATTTTTGCTCCTTTTTTGTGATTGTAGCTTTTGGCTCTTTAAGGCTTAAAATTTTAATGTATTTAGATAAAAATTTAAAGCTTTACCTAAGCGTAAAAAGCGCTCTTTTATAAGCATTTAGCTATCATTGCTTAAAAATTTAAGAGAGAAAAATGTATAACCTAAACCAACTTTTTGTCTTTACGAACTCGCGTAAGATTCGTGAGTTTAATGCAAGTTTTAATGATGAGTTAATCCCAAAAAGCCTAAGCATTGCTGAGTTTTATAAAAAGGTAGTTTATGTAGATGGTAGGTTTGAGATTGATAGCACCTATGCTTTAGTGCTTATGAATAGAGCCTGTGCCAGTGTCAAAAAGGCAAACTCGGTTCTTAAAATTCCAACTGAGTTTTTTGAATTTTTAAAAAATAATGACTATCTTTTTTCGTTTTTTAAAGAGCTAGCTATCAGCAAAAAGAGCATTAAAGAGATCAAATTTAACGATATTTACGCTAATTTTGATGAGCATTTAAATATACTTGAAGCGGTTTTAAAAGAGTATGAGAGCTTGCTTGGTCAAGAAAATCTCTACGATGATATAACCTTGCCAAAAATTTATAACATAAATGAAGCTTACATCAAAAGCTTTAGTGAAATTTCACTGCACATAGATGGAATTTTAAGTGAGTTCGAGTGGGAAATTTTAGAGAAAATCTCAAAGCTAACTACGCTAAAAATTATCTTTCAAACCAGTGTTTTCAACACAAAGCTAATCAATAAAATAAAGCAAATTTCAGCTATTAGTGAGATTGAAAATTACAAAAAATATGAGCTAAATTTAAAGACAAATGAGCTAATTTGCTTAGAAAATATCAAAAAATTTGAGCCAGTCTTAGAGAAGCGATTTGCCACTAGAAGCCTGCAATGTGCCTACGCTATAGCAAAGGCGAGCGAGTTTGTGCGTGATGGAATAAAGCCTGAAAACATCGCTGTTATATTGCCAGATGAGAGTTTTAGTGAAATTTTAAGGTTGCATGATAGCAATAAAATTTTTAACTATGCTATGGGCGAGAGCTTTAAAAATACAAAATTTTATGAGACACTTTTTTACATTACAAGAGCGATAAACGAAGAGGCAAGACCGGTTTTTGATCAAAGCAAGTGTGAGAGCTACGAGGAGCTTGGCTTTATCTTGAGCACGCTTGGCGTAAGTGAAGAGCTTTTTAATAAATTTAAATCAAGCTATTTTGATCTTTGCGATTTTGCTAAATTTAAAGAGCTAATAGATGAGCTTTTAATGCTTGAAAATGAGCCAAGATGCGAAGAGAAGCTTGCGCTTGAGCTTTTTAGGGTTGAGAATTTATGTAGGTATTTTAGCTTTAGCTTAAAGCAGTTAAGTGAAATTTTTTTGCTAAATATATCATGCCTTAGCATCGATGATGTGGGCGGTGGAAAGATCAGTGTCGTGGGCATGCTAGAGAGCCGTGGAATGAAATTTGATGGTGTGATCATAGTTGATTTTAATGATAACTTCATCCCAGCAAGAAGCACAAATGAGATGTTTTTAAACTCAAAAGTAAGGCAAAAAGCTGGGCTTATAAGCTACCTTGAGCGTGAAAATTTGCAGAGATTTTACTATGAAAGTCTTATAAACAATGCCAAAAAGGTCGCCATAAGCTGTATTTTAAATGAAGAGAGTATTCCTTCAAGATTTTTAAAAAATTTCAAAACAATAAAAGACGAGAAATTTAGTGACGAGGCGTACTTAAAATTATTTTTAAAAGGAAGTACAAGCCTAAATTTAAGCGATGATGAGATCATTTTGGAGCATGATTTTTTCACTAAACCGCTATCATTTTCTACACTAAATTTATTTCTAACTTGCCCAAGAAAGTATTATTACGCAAAGATAGCTGGTATAAAAGGAGCAAAAGCCATAGCAACTGAGCCAGGATCTAAGCAAGGAAATAGCGTGCATAAGGCGCTTTATGAATACTACACAAGTGATTTTTATAGACAAAAAAATACCTTTGATTTGGCTATTTTTAAAGAAATACTTGCAAAGCAAGATTTTTCTTCGCTTGAGCTTGAGATTTGGTCGCAGAAATTTAAAGAATATGCAGAGTTTGAAAATGAACGTTTAAGTGCTGGCTTTAGAGTGCTTGAGTGTGAAAAAGATATAGAGAGCGATTTTTGTGATGTAAAGATAAAAGGCATTATCGATAGGATCGATGCTAGCCCTGATGGTGAGCCTTTTATACTTGATTATAAAACTGGTGAGACAAATGCGAACTCACTTCAGCTTGCATTTTATGAAGCACTTTACGGTAGCGAGGTAAAAAGTGCTTACTTTGCTCTAAAAAATGAACCTGTGCTTATCAGCTCGAAAAAAAGTGTAGATGATCTAAAGGCCGAGATAGAAAATCTAAAGAGTATAAATAACACTAAGATAAATTTTGAAAGAAAGAGCGGAGCTTGTAAATTTTGCGAGTATGCCATACTTTGTAGGAGAGAGTTATGAAAGATTTTTTAGCCCTAAAAGCAAGTGCTGGAAGCGGGAAAACATTCGCTTTAAGCGTTCGTTATATCGCTTTGGTGCTTAGAGGCGAAAATATAAACGAGATCATCGCTCTAACCTTTACCAAAAAAGCGGCCAATGAGATGAAAGAGCGCATAATCGCAACTTTTTTGGACTTGCAAAACAAAAAAGACGAGCTTGATAAGCTTTGCAAAGAGCTTAGTTTGAGCCAAGATGAGGTCATAAAAAGACGCGATGAGAAGCTTGATAGGTTTTTGCAAAGTGAGCTAAAAATTTATACATTTGATGCATTTTTCTCTGGAATCCTAAAGAAATTTAGTCAAAATTTAGGGCTTAGTCCTGATTACAGTGTGCAAGATAGTCTGCAAGATCTGGCGTGGAAGAAATTTGTAAAAGAGGCAAGCAAAGATCAAAAGCTTCTTAGTGAGCTTGCACTCATGATGATCATCTCAAGCCAAAAAGAGGCGAGTTTCTCACAGACTTTGGCTAAATTTTATGAGAGTTTTGGCGGTGAGCTAAAAGATAGTGGTGCAGGCTATCCAGATGATAGTAAGGTAAGGGCGGCGCAAAGGGCGATAAATGAGTATATAGCCTTGCAAAATGGTGCTAGTGATACGGCCAAAAAGACATTTAGTGAGCAAAGTTTGTTTGAGCTTTTTAAAAACAAGGTCTTTGAAAGAGAGAGCCTAGATTACCGCACTTTTAGCAAAATTTACACAAGTGAGCTTGATAGGCTCTTTTTTGAGCTAAAAGAGGCAGCAAAAAACTACATTTTAGAGGTCGAAAAGTATAGGCTAAGTGGCTTTAGCAAGCTATTAAAGCTTTATAAGGCGTCAAATTTGGAGCTAAACAAAGAGATAAATGCGCTAAGCTTTGCTGATATAAACAAGCTGGTTTTTAAGCTTTTGGTGCAAAGCTTAGACAAAGAGGCGCTTTATTTTAGGCTCGATGGCAGGATAAATCACCTCTTAGTCGATGAGTTTCAAGATACAAACGTGATCCAGTACGAGATCATCTTGCCGCTCATCGCTGAAATCGTCTCCGGATACGGACAAAACGGGCTTGGAAGCTTCTTTTACGTGGGCGACACGAAGCAGAGCATCTATAAATTTAGAGGTGGTAAAAAGGAGCTTTTTGACAAGCTAGGAGATGATTTTAGTCAGATAGATATAGAAAATTTGCCAAGCAACTACCGCAGTTTAAAGGCTTTGGTGAAATTTAATAACGCCGTTTTTGAAGAAATTTATCATAGATATGGGCTTAGCTTTGAGCCACAAGAGCCAGCTAAAAAAGATGAGACGCTAAGCTATGAGGTAAGTGGTGAGTGCGACTATTTTGAAGTAGAGAAGGACGACTACGGCTACTTGCGTGTGCTAAGTGATGAAGATATCGCAGGTGCGGTCGTTTCGCAAGCAAGTGACCTTTTAAAAGCTGGCGTAAATGCAAGCGATATAACCGTGCTTTGCTGGAAAAATAGCGACATTAGCCTCATCTCAGAAGTGCTTAGTAGCGCAGGGATAAAAAGCGTCAATGAAGGCACTTTGGAGCTAAAAAGAACGCCACTTGTCGCTGCGATCATCGAATATGCAAAATTTTGTCTATTTAAAGAAGAAATTTATGAGAAAAATGTAAAAGCGCTAGTAAATACAAATGTCAAAAAACTAAATATAAAGCCAGAAGTGAGCGCTACAAATAGCCTATTTTACCTAGCTAAAAATTTAGGCATAAGCATGGCTGATGTTGATATCTTGAGGCTATTTGAGCTAAGCGCGGGGTATAAAAATTTAAGTGATTTTATATTTAACCTTGAAAACTTTAGCTCTAAAATCAGCCCAAAAAGCAGCGACGGCGTGAGAGTGATGACCGTGCATAAGTCGAAGGGGCTTGAGTTTGCTCACGTCATAGTTTGCGACATGATGGGCAAGGGCAGGGGCGATGACTCAAATTTCATCACCGAATACAGCGAAAAGGGCGAGTGGATCGTAAAGAGTAAAATTTCAGGTAGAGAAAATTTTGATAGCGACTATGCAAGTGTTTTAGAGCAGATGAAAGAGCTTGAAAAGCAAGAAAATATCAATAAAATTTACGTCGCTTTCACAAGGGCAACAAAGTCGCTCATCATCATCAAACAAGCCGTACCAAGCGGAACAAGCCCAAGCTTTTTCTCGTTTTACACAAGAAGTGACAAGAGCGAAGCAAATGACTATCTTGATCTAAAAGAGTTTAGCTTTGGCAAAATTTTACCTAGTAAAACTGAGCAAAAAGAGCTAAAAAAAGATGAAAAAATGCCTGAAATTTTAAGGATAGAGAGGCAAGAGGTTGAGGTAAAAGAGCAAAAGACGAGTGGTAAAAATTTAAGCGCGATATATTTTGGTCTGGCGTTTCACTATCTGCTTGAGATGAGCGAGAAATTTGATGAAATTTCACTAGAAAAAGCTAAAAATTTGATGCTAAATAAATTTCATAAATTTTTGCCACTTGAAGCACTTGAGGATGCCTTTTCTAGGGCAAAAATGCTTATAAGAGAGCCAAAATTTATAGAGTGCATAAAAGGCAAAGAAATTTACAAAGAGCAGCCGTTTAAAGTGAAAAATGAGCTAAAACAGATGGACCTTTTTTGCTTTAATGAGCGTGAAATTTGCGTGATTGACTATAAAACGACAGATAAAAATATTGAGGAAAATAAAAAACAAGTTGGAGAATACAAAGAGGCATTAAGTAAATTTTATCCAAAGCATAGTATAATCGCCGTCATCTTCTACGCTCTTGGTGGAAAAATTTCATATATTGAAGTTTAAATGCTACTTAATTTAAGCTTTATAAAAGCATTGTTTAAATACAATCACAACTCAAAAATTAACTTGGCAAAGGTAAGAAAATGACAAAAATAACAAAGCCAAACGAAGTTAAACGAGACTGGATCGTTGTTGATGCAGCTGGTAAACGTTTTGGTAGATTGCTAACTGAGGTAGCAACTATACTTCGTGGCAAAAACAAACCATGCTTCACGCCAAACGTAGATTGTGGCGACTATGTTATCATCATAAATGCTTCAAAAGTAGAATTTACTGGTAATAACAAAGCTGAAGATAAACTTTATCACAGACACTCAGGATATTTTGGTAGCGTAAAGAGCGAGAAATTTGGCGATTTGATAGCAAATAAGCCAGAAAAACTATTTAAATTAGCTGTTCGTGGAATGCTTCCAAAAACTAAACTTGGAAGAGAGATGATAAAAAAACTAAAAGTTTATGCTGGCAGTGAGCATCCTCATACGGCACAAATAGCTAAAAAAGAAGGAAAATAATTATGGCAAAAGTTTATGCAACTGGTAAAAGAAAAACTGCCGTAGCAAAGGTTTGGATAAAAGCTGGAAGCGGTAAAATCGTAGTAAATGGTATGGATCTTAATACTTGGCTTGGTGGACATGAAGCTATAAAGCTTAAAGTAATTCAGCCACTTCTAGTTACTAAACAAGAGAGTTTAATAGATGTAGTAGCTACAACTTTAGGTGGTGGTTATTCAGCACAAGCCGAGGCTTTAAGACACGGTATTTCACGTGCTTTAGCTGATATGGATGCTGATTTTAGAGCAGCACTTAAACCAAAAGGCTTGTTAACTAGAGATTCTCGTGTTGTTGAACGTAAGAAATTTGGTAGAAGAAAGGCAAGAAGAAGCCCACAATTCTCTAAACGTTAATGAATTTTTGCAAGTGCTTTTGCATTTGCAAAATTTAAGTTGTGTAAATTTCAAATTTACATTATTAATTAAATTATGATTTAGAGTCGGTTAAATTTTATTCAGTTAAAATGTAACCACTTTAAAATAAATCCTAAGAAAGGAATTCTAAATATGAAAAAGATTGCTTTAGCTATGGTTGCCGCAACAGCGGTTTTTGCGTCTAACGCAGCATACAATTATGAAGTTACCCCAACTATTGGTGGCGTTCACCCAGAGGGAAATTTACGTGTAAAAGACCACAACTTCGTTGGTGTTAGAGCTGCTAGAAATCTTGAAGATTTTTTCTTTGATCAAGTAGAGCTTGGTGTTGATTACACTCAAAAAGCAAAAGAAAAAACAGGTAGCTTAACAAGAGAAGGAAGAGTTCTTAGATATCATGCAAATCTTGTAAAAGATATAGTTGATTTTGGCCCAGTTAGTCTATATGGCTTAGTTGGCGCTGGATATGAAGATGTTCCAGCTATTTTTGTTAAAAATGAAGATGGCGGTTTTGGCCAATATGGTTTTGGCTTAAGATATCAAGTAACTGATAGATTTGCTCTTAAAGCAGAAGCAAGAGACGCTATCAAATTTGAACATGCTGATCATAACCTATTCTATTCACTAGGCTTTGGTATCGGTCTTGACTCAAAAGCAGCTCCAGTTGTGGCAGCAGCTCCAGTTGCAGCAGCAACTCCAGCAGCAACTCCAGTTCTTGATGATGATAATGATGGCGTGCCAAATGATATAGATCAATGCCCTAACACTCCAGCTGGCGTAGTTGTTGATGAAAGAGGATGCGAGAAAGTTATCGTTCTTAGAGATCTAGATGTTAACTTTGCATTTGATAGCTACAAAGTTGGACCAAAATATGCAGCTGAGATCAAAAAAGTAGCTGACTTTATGGGCGAACACCCAGATTATAAAGTTGTACTTGCTGGTCACACTGATAGCGTAGGTGCAGAAGCTTATAACCAAAAACTATCTGAAAAAAGAGCAAAAGCAGTAGCTGATGTTCTTGCTGGCTATGGCGTAAGCGAGGATAAAATTTCAACAGTTGGCTACGGTGAGCTTAAACCAATTGCTACAAATAAAACTAAAGAAGGTCGCGCTCAAAATAGACGCGTTGAAGCTACTTTCAATAAATAATCTTATTATTCAAAGTTACTTCTTTTAGGGGCTTAGCTTCGGCTAGGCCCTTTTTTATTTCTGCGGAGAAAATGATGAACAAAACCATACTTTTTGATTTAGACGGTACACTTATTGACTCAACTTCTGCTATTTTAAAAGGATTTGATAGAGCTTTTTTATCTCATGGCAAAAAAGAGCCAGACCATAATGCATTAAAGTCTTTGGTTGGTCATCCGCTTGAAATAATGTTTGAAAGACTTGGTGCAAGCAAAAATTTAATTGATAGCTATATAAAAGAATATAAAGCTTGCTACGAAAAAATTTATCTTGATGAGACAGTACTCTTGGATTATGCAAATGAAGCATTGAAGGAGGCAAGTAGCTTTGCTGACGTTGGTATAGTTACTACTAAAACTTCAAAATTTTCTATTATCTTGCTTGAGCATTTAGGGGTTATGAAATATATAAAAACTGTTATTGGAAGAGACGATGTTGCTAATCCAAAACCAAATCCAGAGCCAATAAATTTGGCTTTAACTAGACTTAATAAAGATAAAAATAATGCATTTATGGTAGGTGATACCATTATGGATCTAATGGCTGCACAAGCCGCTTTTATTACAGGCGTGGGTCTAACTTGTGGATATGGTCAAAAGAGTGATTTAGAGAAATTTAGTAAACATATTTTTTCAAATCCATTTGAAGCTGTTAGCTTTATAAAAGAAGTTTGATAATCTAATATTCCCGAGCTGCTTATACTTTAAAGTAAATTTAACCTAATGTTTAGCTTGCTTGGCTATAAAATTTACTCCAAAATCTTTTTAAAATATTTTAAATATCTAAATTACTCTAAATAAATTTGCTTTAAAAGCCTACTTTCATAGTAAATCTATCTTATTTAAAATATGAAAATTTGTCTAAAAGTTAGCTAACTTCTAGGAGATCATAGATTTAAGACCCTAGCCACCTTTAGAGCGCTTGCAAATGCAAAATGCAAGTTATATCCGCCAAGCATGCCAGTGATGTCCAAGACTTCACCAACAAAATAAAGTCCCTTAACGTTATAAGCTTGTAAATTTTCATCTAAAAATTCACTCTTTATGCCACCTTTTGTAACTTCCGCTCTTTCAAAGCCAAATGTCCCGGCTGGGGCAAATTCATAAGCAAAAAGCCTTTTTATGATTTGTCTCTCTTCATCGCTAAATTCATAAAAGGCTCTATCTTTTAAGCCAAAATTTTTTAAAAACTCCAGTACAAATCTCTTTGGTAAGGGCAAAACCGAGCTAAGCTGCTTTTTGCCATTTATTAAATTTTTCTCATTAAATTTGGGTAAAAAATTTATACAAATTCGACCTTTTTGCCAAAATAACGAGGCGTTTAGTATCGCTGGTCCGCTTATGCCTCTATGTGTAAAAAGTAAGTCTCCACTAAATTTATGGCTATTTATCTCCACATCTGCGTTTAGGCTAACGCCACTAAGTTCTTTAAACCAAAACTCATCTTTTTGTACGCTAAATCCAACAAGTGCAGGCAAAAGAGTTGATGTTTCAATGCCAAAATCATTTGCTATTTTATAACCAATGTCGCTTGCGCCAAGGGCTTTATAACTTAGTCCGCCACTTGCGATGACTAAATTTCTAGCTCTAAATTTCTCATCTTTTGTCAAAATTTCAAAAATTTCATCTACTTTTTTAGCACCAAGAACTTCTTCGTTGTAAAAAATATCCGCTTTCTGTCTTTTCAAAAGCACGTTTAAAACGCTCTTTGCACCGCTATCGCAGAAAAATTGATTTTGCTTTTGCTCACTAAATTTAAGCTCGCTAAAAAATTTTAAAACTTGATCTGGAGTCAGTACTTTTAAAATTTGCTCTATAAATTTTTGCTCTCCAAGATAGTTTTTAGCGCTTACAAAGCGGTTTGTGATGTTGCATCTACCTCCACCACTTGCTAGGATTTTTTTACCAGCGATGCTATTTTTCTCTAAGATGGCAACTTTTTTACCCTTTAAATTTGCTCCTAAAAAGAGCCCACTAGCACCAGCGCCAATGATTATGACGTCGTAGATCAAAATTTCAAGCTCTCTTTTAAAGCAGCCTCGCTTGTAAGGCGAGAGTCAAATTTTATCACTTGATTTTTCTCGTTTTTGTAATAATCGACTACACCTTTTTGGCTATTTAGTAACTCTAAATTTAAGCTTACTTCAGGGCTTAGATAGATATTTTTAAAAATTCTTGGATCGCTTAGGCTAAAGAGTAAAATAAGCCATATCACGCAAAGCACCACGCAGATGACGGCTAGTACTTTAAAGCCAAAGGCGTGCAAGATATACCCACCAAATGCACCTCCAACAAAGCTTCCTAGATAGCCAAATGAATTAAATACACCAAGGGCTGAGCCTTTTTGTGAGGATTTTACAAATTTTGTCGCAGTTGATTGCATGATGGGCTCGTGAAGGTTAAATCCTATAAAAAATATAGCAACTCCCAAAACGAAGATAAAAAGTGTAAAGCTAATGGCAAAAATAGTGTAGGTTAGAGCAAAAAGTAGC
This sequence comes from Campylobacter concisus, assembly GCF_002913045.1. Taxonomy (NCBI): domain Bacteria; kingdom Pseudomonadati; phylum Campylobacterota; class Epsilonproteobacteria; order Campylobacterales; family Campylobacteraceae; genus Campylobacter; species Campylobacter concisus. The sequence goes on from NZ_PPAF01000041.1 coordinate 108,534, forward strand.
GTACCAGCTATCAAGATGACCTTGCTAAGTCCCTTACCATCGCCAAGGGCACCAGCTAGCCCCATAGCCAAAAAGCCAAGCACGGCGCCAAGTGTATAGACCTTGTAAAGCTCGCTACTCTCGTAGCCATACTCTTTTACTAAAACGATAGGGATCACCAAAAATGCGATGCTTGCTAGCATTTTTTGCATGAAAGAGGTGAAATTTATGATCATGTAGTCTTTTTGTAAAAACAGCTTACCAAATGGCACTTTTTCACTTTTAGCACTCACTTTTATCTCCTTTGGCACAACAGTGTAAAGAAGTACAATGCAAAGCAGGCTAAGAGTGGCACTTAGATAAAAGAGGCTTGAAAGCCCATAGTCTTTGGCAAGAAGCGGCCCAAGCACCATAGAAAGTGTGAAACTAAGCCCTATAAAAGCACCCATTATCGCCATGGCTCTTGAGCGTTTTTCTTCTGTTATATAGTCACTTATCATCGCAGTTGCAACTGCTCCGATAGCACCTACGCCTTGTAAAAATCTACCAAATAGCATGATAAAAATATCGCTTGTAAGTGCACAAATTATTGAGCCGATGATAAAAACCAAAAGTCCGATCGTTAATGTTTTTTTGCGTCCTATCCTATCCGAGAGCGCTCCAAAAGGCACTTGAAATATCATCTGCGAGATCGCATAGACGCCTACTATTAGCCCTACTAAAAACTCGTTTGCTCCGCGTAAATTTAAGGCATAAAGGCTAAGCACTGGCAAAACTATAAAAAGACCTAAAAATCTGCTTGCTATGATAAAAGATAGTGGTAAAACGCTTTTTAACATAAAATTTTCCTTATTTTTAAAAGGACTAAGTTTATCATTTTAACGCTAATTTAAATTTAAAAATTTAATCTATTTTTTTGTAAAATACGCCCAAAAATCAAGGAGCTCTTGCAATGAAGATCGTGCTTGCGACGTCAAATTTAGACAAAGTAAAAGAGATAAAAGAGTTTTTAAAAGGCTATGAAATTTACGCCTTAAGCGAGGTTGTAAAGCCATTTGAGATCGTTGAAGATGGTAGCAGCTTTCAGCAAAATGCACTCATAAAGTCAAAAGCTGTTTTTGCAAAGCTTAAAGAGCAGGGGCTTGAGGGCGAATTTATTGCACTTAGCGATGATAGTGGCATTAGTGTGGATGCACTTGGTGGCGAGCCCGGGATCTACTCTGCGCGCTATTTTGACCTTGATGAAAATGGCAAGGTATGCGGCAAGAACGCAGATGACGCAAACAACAGAGCAAAGTTAATTAGCAAGCTAAAGGCGCTAAATTTAGAGAGTTCACCAGCTCATTACACCGCCTGTATCGCTATTAGCTCGAAATTTGGCGATTACACGACGCATGGCTTTATGTATGGCGAAGCGATAGATGAGGAGCGTGGTACAAATGGCTTTGGCTACGACGCGCTCTTTATCCCAGATGGCTTTACTAAGACGCTTGGCGAGCTAGATAATGAGACAAAGCTTAAAATTTCTCACCGCTCAAAGGGGCTCGATCTTGCAAATTTCGTATTAAAAAGTCTAAAGAAAAATTTTAGTTAAGCTCCTTTAGCCTCTTGCTGGCTCGCTCCAAAAGATCCGGTGCGCGAGGGTTTTGCTCTTTGCCTTTTAAAATTTCAAGCACTTTTTTGTAGTTTTTGGCAGCTTCGTCCTTTCTTTCAAGCTTTGCTAGGTCGTTAGCGACTTCTATTAACAGCTCTGATCGCACAAGCTCGTTGCCACTTAGATCTGGCGTGATATCAAGTAAATTTAATGCTAAAAGGTGGTTTTCATAGGCTTTGTCAAAGTCGTTTTTCATGTAGTAGGCATTTGCGATGCCTTTTATGCAGATGAGTTCGTCGTGCATCGGAGTATCTGGCGTGGCGTCATAAATTTTTAGAGCTTCTTGAAAATTAGCAAGCGTCTCGTCGTATCTGCCAATGGCCTTTTGAGCCGCACCTAGGCTGTGATAAGAGCGCGCTAGCAGAAGTTTGTCACTCCCATTTGCCGCGAGCTCTAGGGCTCTTTGTGAGAGCTCTAACGCCTTTTGTGGCTCTTTATTTATCATACGCATGCTGGCACCATTTATGAGCGAAGTAATCGCCTGCTGGGCATCGCCAGCCTTTAGGCATGCCTCGCTTGCTTGCGTGGCTAAATTTATAGCGCGAGTTAAATTTTTATCACTTTTATAAAACTCATTTACGCTTTCTTGCACCAGCTCGTCGCAGCTACTTGCAAAGAGGCAAATAGGCGCTAAAAATGGTAAAATTTTCTTCATCTTTTTACCTTTAAATTTTTGCCTTATTTTACATTTTAAAGCGAGAAATTTATATTAACTTTGATAAAATCAGTAAATATCTGTTTTTAACAAGGAGAATATATGGCTAATTTTGCAAAGTATATAAAACAGGATAAAAATAATAAAATAATAGACCCAAGTAAAATTTTTACATCACTACCACAAAAACATTATCAATATTTACGTACTCCACAAAATGATGTCATTGAAAAATGGTTTAAACGAAGAGATGAGAGTGCAATAATTATAAAAATGAATACTGGTAGCGGTAAAACATTAGCAGGTCTCCTTATATTGGAGAGCTGTTTAAGGGAAAATAAGGGGCCTTGTGTGTATGTTGTTCCTGATAATTATCTAATAGAGCAAGTTAAGAAGGAAGCAGATATATTAGGGATTCGAACAACTACAAATATTGATTCCATTAACTTTGAAACCTCAAAGGAAATTTTAATTTGCAATATATATCAACTATTTAATGGACAAAGTAAATTTGGAATTAGAAAATCTGAAATTGAAGTCGGTAGTATAGTTATCGATGACGCACATGCTTGTATAGATATTATAGATAAGCAGTTTGCTATAACGATTACAAAGGATAAAAATAAAAATTTATATGATCAAATTTTTGGACTCTTTATTAACGATATTGGAAATCAAAGCCAGTCATTAGCAATAAAACTTAAATCAAATGAACCTAATGCTATGGGACTTGTCCCTTTTTGGAATTGGCAAAAAAAATATCAAGACGTTTTTAAATTTATAATAGAAATTGGAGATGATGATTTAAAGAAATTCAATTTAAAATTATTAGAAGAGAATTTTGAATTATGTAGATGTGTGATTAGTTCAGATAGAATCGAGATAGTACCTCATATTATTCCTATACAAGAGTTTGTATCTTTTGAGAAAGCTAGGCGCAAAATTTTTATGACAGCGACACTTGTGGATGATAGTATTCTCTCAACTCATTTTAATATAGATGAAAAATATTTAAATACTCCAATTACTCCAAAAATGGTAAATGATATTGGTGAACGTCTTATTTTTGCTCCGCAAATAATAGATCCAGAGATAACAACGAAAGATATTCAAGAAATGTTGCAGAATTTGGTTAATGAGTTAGGATGCAACATTTCAATAATTTCACCATCTTTTCAAAAGAGTGAAATATGGAAAAATATGGCAACTAGAATATCTGATAAAAGCAATATTGTAGAATGTGTAAATGAACTTAAAGATAAAAATTTAAAAAGCAATATTGTTGTTTTTGTGAATAGGTATGATGGCATAGATTTGCCAAATGATGCTTGTAGAATTTTATTAATAGATGGATTGCCAAAGGCGCAAAGGCTAATAGATCAAATAAATGAGAGCTATTTGCAAGGAGATGATGATAGAATATTAAACCAAAAAATACAAAAAATTGAACAAGGAATGGGTAGAGGGATAAGGTCTAATTCTGATTACTGTGTTGTATTGTTACTGGGGTCTGATTTGGCTAAAGTGGCCGCAATACATAAACATAAATTTTCGGAGGCAACAAGACATCAATTTGAATTATCAGAGGAGATAATGGAAGATTGCAAGGGTTTAGAGGACATCCAAACAACTATTTCACAAGTGTTGCAAAGAGACAAGAATTGGATACAAGCACACATTGATAGAATTTCAAATATAGAGTTCAAAGTAAACTGCTTAAATACTTTTTTTATAGAATTGCGAAAAGTTTACAATCTTGCTATTAATAAAAACTATAAAGTAGCACAAGAGATTTTAGAAAGTTATATAAACAAATTACCACAAGAGGATAAAATCTTTATAGGCTATGCAAAACAGATTCTTGCAGAATATACAAACTTTATAGATCCAAGTAAAGCACAAGAAATTTTAAGGTCTGCATGCAATCTAAACAATCAAATTTTAAAACCGATTAGCGGAATAGAATATAGTAAAATTTCTCAACAAAAAAACCAGGTGGACAATATAATTAACTATATATCCTACTTTACAAATATAAATGACTTAATAATAGAAGTTGATGAAATTTTATCTTATTTAAATTTTACAAAAGATACCTATGAGAAATTTGAAGATTCAATTAAAAGAATTGGTTCAGCATTAGGTTTCTATTCACAAAGACCGGATAGAGAGTATAAATGTGGTCCTGACAATTTTTGGGCAATTGATAATAGATATTTTATAATAGAATGTAAAAATGGTGTAATAACAGATACTATTTCAAAAAGCGATATAGAGCAGATAACCTCGTCCACTAGCTGGTTTAATCAAACTTATCACATTAAAGATAAAAATAACTATTTTTCTATTTTGATTCATCCAAGCAACAAAATATCACAAGATGCATTTTCTAATGAAAAAATAAGAATCATAACAGATAAAAATTTGCAAATTTTTAAGGAAAATATTAGAGGTTTTTTTAATTCAATAAAAAATAAATCAAGCGATAACAAAGCTATTGAGAAGCAATTAAAACACTACAAGTTAGAACCGCTTTTAATAATTGATAATTATACAGAAGATTACAAAAAATAATTTTAAGGAGCCAAAAGTGTCAAATATCTTAATTATAGGCGCGGGCGGCGTGAGCCAAGTCGCGACCGTAAAATGCGCGATGAACGCGGACGTTTTTAGCAAGATCACCCTTGCTAGCCGCACCAAAAGCAAGTGCGACGCGATCGCCAAATTTATAAAAGACCGCCTAGGCGTTGCTATCGGCACCGCCCAGATCGACGCGGACGATACCGACGCCGTGATCGCGCTCATCAAAAAAACGGGCGCCGATTTGCTTTTAAACGTTGCGCTGCCCTATCAAGACCTAACTCTCATGGACGCGTGCTCTCGCGCCGGCATCCCATACATCGATACCGCAAACTACGAGCACCCCGACACGGCGAAATTTGAATACAAGCTGCAGTGGGCGAAGGACGAGGATTTTAAAAAGGCGGGCACCATGGCGCTTCTTGGCTCTGGCTTTGACCCAGGCGTGACAAACGTATTTTGCGCCTACGCGCAGCAAAATCTCTTTGACGAGATCCATGAAATCGACATCCTAGACTGCAACGCAGGCGATCACGGCTATCCGTTTGCGACAAATTTCAACCCAGAGATAAATTTACGTGAAGTGAGCGCAAAAGGTCGCTACTGGGAGCGCGGCGAGTGGAAAGAAACCGAGCCGATGGAAATAATGTTCAAATGGGACTATCCGAAAGTCGGTGTCAAGGACAGCTACTTGCTCTATCACGAGGAGCTAGAAAGCTTAGTAAAAAACATCAAAGGGCTAAAGCGAATCCGCTTTTTTATGACCTTTGGACAAAGCTACCTCATGCATATGAAATGCCTAGAAAACGTCGGCATGCTGCGCATCGACGAGGTTGAGCATAACGGCGTGAAAATCGTGCCGATACAGTTTCTAAAAACTCTACTGCCTGATCCTGCGTCGCTAGGCCCTAGAACGAAGGGTAAAACCAACATCGGCTGCGTGATCCGCGGGCTCAAGGACGGCAAAGAGCGTCAAGTCTACATCTACAACGTCTGCGACCACGAGACTTGCTACGCCGAGACGGGCGCGCAGGCGGTGAGCTACACGACGGGCGTGCCTGCGATGATCGGCTCGATGATGGTAGCAAAGGGCATTTGGAGCGGAAAAGGCGTATTTAATATGGAAAATTTTGACGCCAAGCCTTTCATGGACGAGCTAAATAAGCAGGGCTTGCCGTGGGAGATCATCGAAATGAAGCCAGGAGAAAGATACGAAGTCTAAATTTAGGCTTGTCTTTTTCTACTTATACTTCGTTGGTTTTAAATTTTGCTCGGTCATTACCCACTCGGTAACTCCCGTCACAAAATTTAAAACCGCCTCGTCTAAGCGAAAAATACTTCACCTGATTTTTATTAAATTTAATCTTGGGACGAAATTTACTTCTTCTGTTTAGATACGAGCATAGCGATGTAGAAAACATTTAAAATCATCTCGCGATACTTTGCCTTATAATCTTGCATTTAAATTTTACTCGGTCATGTATTTTATGTACACTCCCGTCGTAAAATTTAAATCCGTCTTGATTAAGGCAAAAATACCGCGCCTTGCTCTGTTGTATTTAAATTTCTAGTTTAAATTTTGCACCGCTAGCATTCAAATTTTACATCAATTTTAGTTTAAGCTTCCACGCCAAAAAGCGTTTAAATTTAGCTATAATCGTGCAGAATTTATCAAAACAAATTTGAGTAAATTTAAAGCTTCCAATCTCTAGTCGCGCAAACCCTACGCCCACCCAAATAATAACAAAAGGGAAAATTTGAACTCTTCAAGAACTTCACTATCTTTTTTAGTCGTGCTAAGCGCGCTTATGGCGTGTACATCGCTATCTATGGACGTATATCTGCCCGCTATGCCTACGATGGAGCGACAGTTGCATGGCGATGCGGAGCTCACGATAACGGGCTTTTTGATCGGCTTTGCTATAGCGCAGCTCGTATGGGGGGCCTATCAGCGATAGGACTCGGCGTAAAATCCCGCTTTTTATCGGTATGGCGCTCTTTGCGATCGGATCAGTAGGATGTGCGATGTCGGGCACTATGCTGCGCCCTTTTCTGGCGCGTGTTTCAGGCTTGTGGGCGCATGCGTAGGACCGATGCTAAGCAGGGCCAAAGCCATAAAATGCGGAGCGATCTTTTCGGTAGCTCGCAGGCCGCACAGATGCTCTCTACGCTGGTTATCATCATGGCGATAGCGCCGATAGTGGGTCCGTTATTGGGTGGCACGATACTGGAGTTCGGCTCTTGGCACGGGATATTTTGGCTGATGGCGCTAGCTAGCGCGATTATGTTTGCGATGATTTTTTCTCTACCGGAGACCTTGCCGCCGCAAAAGCGCTCCACAAAGCCCATCGTATCGTCTTTTAGAAACTATCTAATATTATTGAAAGACGCCAAATTTATGCGCTACACTCTTAGCGTGACGTTTGCTTGCGTTGCCGCCTATGCCTTTATCACGGGCTCATCGTTTGTATATATCGATTATTTCGGCATTCCTAGCAAATACTACGGATTTTTATTCGGCATAAACATCGTGGGCGTCATGGCGCTAAGTTTCGTAAATAAAAAGCTGGTAAAGCGCTATGCGCTAAACCGCCTGCTCATAGTCTCCACGCTCGTTGCCACGCTTGCTGCCTGCGTGCTGTTTGCGTTTGCGTTTTTCAAAACGGGCGGAGTTCTTGGCGTGATAATCCCGATGTTTTTCGTTTTTAGTATGAACGGCATCATCGCTTCTTGCTCAAATGCCGCCGCTCTTGATAGCGTGCCACAGGAGATGAAGGGCTCGGCCGCTGCACTCATCGGCTCGTTGCAATACGGCAGCGGCATCCTCTCATCGGCGATGCTTGCGGCGTTTTCTGTGGGTACGCCGCGAGTGATGTCTTGGATAATAGCTCTGTTTGTTTGGCTAAGCGCGCTCGCGGCGTATTTTAATAAATAAATTTAGCCTTGCGGTTTTGACTCAAATTTTAATCAAATTCGCAAATTTCGGTCACCAAAGCCACAAATCAAATTTGACGCCGACGGGCCTAGCCAAATTTTACTTTTTCTTATTTTCGCTTTTTTGCGCGTTTAGCGCCTCAAATTTCTGCTTTAAAATTTTAAAAACCTCGTGCTTTAAGAGTTCGTATTTGTCGTATATCACGGCGTTATCATCGCCGCTAGGCTACATGAGGCCATATGCTAGCCTGCCTTTTTTTAAATTTTATGTTTGAAACACTAATTTTGCGCTTGGCGTCTATCTCGGGGATACCGATTTCGTCGATATCTTTAAAATAAAATTTCGCATTCTTGCCGCCTTTTTGTATGAAAAATCCGTTGTCTTCGATTTTTCGGTATCACGGAATAAGAAACTAGGATAAAGAGGTAATTTCGGCGCAAGCTAACTTACTGGCACCGAAATTGAAAGTTATTTTATCACCGCTTCAAAGCCAACATCTACATCTGGATAGCTCTTTCCGCCATGAAATGGTTTAGCGGCAGTGGCAAATTTATCAAAGCTTTCATTTAGCTTCAAATCATTTACAAGATCAACTGAAAATTTTGCCATTAGCTTGCCATTTTGTAATTCATATTTTGTTTTAAAAGTTTTTGAATTGCCATTTATACTAAGCTCAACATCCATTTCTCCGGCTTTATCATCGCCATTTACTGCTACGATCTTACCATCTACTGCCTTGCCATCGAAAATAATGCCAATCCTTTTATCGCGGTCAGGTAGCTTTGTGTCGATATCTTTTGGCTCAAGCTTAAATTCAAAGCTCTTTAAAAAATCAGCAAAATTTGCATTTTCTTGACTTTTAAAATTTATCGTTTTAAAAGTACCTGGTACGGCTGTCTTATTTGCTAGCTTGTAGCCAGTAAATGTTACCTTTGGTTCACCTTCTACGCTAAATGCAAGAGCTGAAACTGCAAAAAATGAAGCTGCTAAAGCAACAGAAGTAAGTTTGTTCATAAAGTATCCTTTTTATAATATTGATAATAAATATCGCAAATTATATACCCACTTACTTCAAAAAAGACTTAAAAACTCTTTTTAATTAATGAATAAATTTTTAATATCTTTTTACTCTGGATCATCGCTAAAATCGTTATCTCTAAAGATCACATAAAAATTTATGAGCCAAAAAACAAAAGCAATTATTATGAGTGTTGCTGGTAAATGAATATAAAAGCCACTCCAAAAATAAGCCAAAATTCCTCTACTAATGCCAGCTAAAAGAACTAAAATAAAAGCAATTCTACTAAGGCGTAAAAACTCAAGCTCTTGTCCGCTGTGACGAAGTCCTGCGACATTAAATATAAGCATCACGCTAAAAATTACCGCATTTATCGCTATTAGATGCATAAAATTTGTTTCAAGATGGAGTTCAAAAATACCGCTAAAGCCGATCCCTAAAAATCCAATCGCTAAAAATAGCTGCATAAAATAGTATAAAAGCACAAAACTATGCCTAAAAAGCTCTTTATAATGCCATTCTTTAAGCTTTGCAAGTACCGCACTTCCACAAGCTATCGCAGCATAATAGACACCTAAGCTTGCTTCAAAAAATATATTTAAAAGTAAAAAGGCACAAACGCAGCAAATAGCGATATTTTTATAGATAAAATTTGGCACAAAAACAGCTTCATCCATGCCTTTTTCTCTTTTTAACGCTTCTTTTCCAAGCACGACACTAACGCGGTAAGAGATGAGTAAGATAGCGATTATGTGAATAAAAACTTGTAAATTTAGAAATTTTTCGTTGCCGCTTATTAGATAATAAATTTCAAAGCCTAAAATGCCAAACAAAAAGCCAAGTACGCCAAATTGATCATCGTTTTTATCCTGCCAGATCATATAAAGGCAAAGCAAAACCAAGTAAAGCCAAAAAAGAGCGATAAGGCAGTGTGCTAAAAATAGGCTAAAAAATGCCAAGATAAAGCTTATAAAAAAGAGTGAAAATAATATATAGGCGTGTATTTTTAGAGATGCTTGAAAATTTGTCCAATCAGTTAGTCCAGTTAGCAAAAATCCAGCATAAGCAAGCGCTAAAAAGAGTTGCAAAAATATAAATTTATGTAAGCTCACAAAATCAGTTGGAGTAAAAAACACACTAGCACCAAGCACCGCACAGGCGGCACTCATTAAGAAAAATATTCTCATAGGATGAGTAAAAAAGTTATTAATCATAATAAATTTGCCCTTTGAAATTTTCATCTATCATCTTGCTAATAAACGTAAAATCGCGCTCTTTAAAATTTTTGTCTATTTCAAGTTCTCTTTGTATGACTGCGCCTTTACTTGATAGGAAATAAATTCTATTTGACATCTTTACGGCCTCCATTCTATCGTGTGTAACGAGAACTACGCTCATACCTTCACTTACTCTTTGGCCAATAATTTCAATTAAAATTTCTTTCATATCATAATCAAGCCCAGAAAAAGGCTCATCCATCAAAAGTAGATCAGGTTTTGTCACAACCGCTCTTACGAAAGCGACCCTTTGTCTCATACCGCCGCTTAGCTCACTTGGGTATTTTAAAGTATCCTTTTGGCTTAGCCCAACCTTTTTAAAAAGCTCTAAAACAGCGTTAATGTCTGGTTTATCCATAACTAAAAGCACATTTTCAAGAGCATTTTTCCATGTTAGCAGGCGATTTTCTTGAAAAAAATATGTAGTCTTTTTAAAGTTATTAAAAATTTTTCCTTTTCTAGGCTCATTTAGTCCGCTAATAAGTCGAAGTATCGTCGTTTTGCCACATCCTGATGGCCCAAAAAGCGTCACTACCTCGCCACCTTTTACATTTAGGCTAAAATTCCTTACGACCTTATCTCTTAAAATTTCATACTCTACATTTTTAAGCTCAAGCATCATCTTCTCCAAGGCATCAAAGCTATTTTTAATGGCTCGATGATGAGGTATTCAAAAAGCATGATAAGAGTGATGCTTAAAAGAACATACGCCATTACCTCGGTTGTTTCAAGCATCGCTCTTGCATTTGCTATCTTTGCTCCCATGCCGTTATTTGCACCTAGTAGCTCAGCCATTATGACTATCTTTACACCCATTGCGACAGCTACGCTAATAGAGCTTATTATGTAGCTCGTAAGATGTGGGATGTAAAGGTGTCTTATTTTTTTTAAAATTCCTAGATTATAAGCGTCAAACATCTCTTTTAGCTCCTCATCTACGCTACTCATAGCAACTGCTGAGCTTGCAAAAGTAAGTGGTAAAACGGTTATAAAGATAGTAAAAACGGTGCTAAAATTTCCAAATCCAAACCAAAAAATAGCAAGTACTATCCAAATAATTGGTGGCATTGATAAAAGCAAGGTGATAACAGGCTTTACAAAGGCTGCAAAACTTTTAAAACTACCTGCTATTAGCCCTAAAAATATACCAAAAAATGTTGCCGAGCAAACTCCGATCAGTGATCTGCAAAGCGTTATATTTATCTCGCTGTTTTTGTAATCTTTTAAAATTTCACAGGCTTTTAAAAATACATCTTTTGGTGGCGGAAGCAAGAGTGGGGAGCTAAACTCGCTTCCCACTTGCCAAATGGCTAAGATCAAAAAAACTACGGCAAATCCGCTAAATCCGCCCCAAAAATAGTCAATTATCTTTAAAAAGCTTGAGCGATCTTTTTTGATGCCATCAATTAGTATCATAAAAATAGACCTTTATCTGGCATCTTGCCGCCTAGAAATTTTGGATTAAACTGATAAATTTCTTCAAAAAATGCCATGATCTCATTTTGTAATTCATTTGCTTTTGTTACTGTTAAATTTGCCTTATCAAAAGCATTTGCAAGTGCTACTTCTGGAGCTGGTAAGTAGCTTGAACCTATCTTTGCTGCACTTTGTTTATTCTCAAGTATCCATGAAAGTGCATTTTTAAGATCGCTATGAAGCGTGTCAAATAGACTTAAGTTTTTCTCATAAAAGCCTCTTTCTACGATAATGCCTGCCATTGGGATTATTGGCTTTGTACCAAAGCTCTCGCCCCAAATTTTTGGAAAATCAACTGAGTAATGCACGCTAACGCCTGCTTTTTTACCACGCAAAATAGTCGCTTCACCAAGAGGTTGTGGGACTATTAAAATGTCAAAATCTTTTTGTAAAAATAAAAGCAAAGCCTCAGGTGGCGTTGCTGTATAGGTGATGTCTATCTTGTTAACGTCTATGCCTCTTTTTTTGCAAAGCGCTCTTAGGACAAGATCAGGCATGTCGCCTCGAAATGGCATGATGAGCTTTTTGCCTACAAAATCCTCTAAATTTTTGATCTTTTCATCCTTAACCATAGCGTTCATAACGCCAAGGGTTAGTAAATTTAACATCGCAAAATCAAGCCCTTGATTTCTTAAATTTGCAGCGACATTTGATGGTGACATCGTGACTTTAATATCCCCACTAGCGACACCTGCACGAAGCTGATCTGGTGTTTTCCAGATATTTAGGCTTACATCATAAGTTTTGTTTAACTCGCCTTGCAGTGCAGCAACCGCCATGATAACGCTTGGGATCGCTGGTGCACCCCACATAGTAAAGCTCTCTTTTGCAAATAAATTTGGTGCAAATGCACTAACGCCTAAAGCTGCGCTAAGTCCTAAAAATTTTCTTCTATTTAACATCTTTTTCTCCTTTAAAAACTGCTGTGAAAGCTAATGAAAAATGTCCTGCCAGGGGCATGAACGACTACCGGATCAAGTGCTGCTACGTGATCGCCACTGATAAATTCTGCATAATCTTTGTCAAATAAATTTGCTACGCCAAATCTTATGCCAACTTTGTTTTTAAACTCTACGCCGCCATAAAGATCAAGCAAACCAAATCCTTTAGCGGCCTCTTTTTTGTCGATGCCTAGACCATTTTGCTTGCTAAAATCGCCTCTAGTTTGCTTTGAAACTAGTCTTAGTGCAGTGCCAAGGTTGTAGCTACCAAAGCTTGCATAGTCTTTGTAGTCAAATGCAAAATTTGCCTCAAAAGGCCTTATTTGATAAAGCGGTCTGCCATCGGTTTTGTTTTGTCCGTAGTTTTAGTAAAGTGAGCTTTTTAAGCCAAAGTGCCTTGCAAAGCTATATTCTGTATTGAAATTTACACTATAAAGCGTTGCATCAACGTTTCTTGAGATGACAGCGTTTTTATTTAGTTGCATCGCAGCTTTTGAGTGGCGTCTATCAAAAATGATCAAATTTTTAACGCTATCAGCGATGAAATGTCCTCCAAAGCTAAATGCATCTTTGTTTTGAAGTGAGTTTAGGTATTCTTTGTAAAACTCACTGCCAAATTTAAAGCCAATAACCGCTCTATTGTGCCTTTCTGGCTCTAAATTTGGATTTGCTATCCAGCCATTATCGCCTGCACCATAAAGTGCATTAAAACGCTCCATATTGCTTGGCAAACGAGATAAACTCTCAAGCTTTGCAAAGTAGCTATCCTTGTCGTTTGGCGTAAATTTATATTTCAAACTTGCACTAAAAGCGTCTTTTTTGATCTTGTCACTTACGTCCTCACCGTAAATTTGACGAACTAATTTGCGAGTGGTATTAGGTGCGGTCGAATTTCGCACAAAAAATTTAGTGTCGATGCCATTTAATTTACTTCTTTGCTCTTCATATTTTAAGGCAAGAGAGGCTTCGTTTGCTTCATTAAATTTATAAGCAAGTGTGTCAAAGAACATAAATTTATCATTTCTAACATCAGCAAATCTATATCCGTTAAAGACCCAGTTGCTGCCTTGTTTCATGTATCTTTTGCCGTCATGTTTATCTTTTTCAAAGCCAGCGCCTATTTGATTGTGAAAGCTTGCAAAGTCAGCGTCATACTTTAAATTTGTCTCAAATATATTTCTCTTTAAATCCACTTTTACATTTGGAGTGTCATCTCTTAGATGAAAATTATCAGCTTTCCGCTCAACCTTTTTTAGGATAAATTCAAAATTTAGTGTATTTGAAAGATCTTCCTCGCCTAATCTAATATTTAGCTTGCCGACTTTTCTTGTCGTTTTAAAGGCATCCATCACGTGCTCTGGCTGCTTGTCTTTATCGATATTATCCCTTAAAAACGTAAGCCTAAGCTCGCTAAGATCATTTGGCACGAAACCTAAGATAGCGCTTTGGCCTTGCCTATTGTAGCCATAGTCCCATCTTTTGCCACTTCCATCTTTATAATTATTTGCTTTGGTAAAATTTGCATTTAAAATGGTATAAAAATTTGCGCCGCGATATTTAAAAAGCGATGAATTGTAAAAGCTTTTGCCATACATTCCAGCTGAGATATGAAACATACCAGCTGAGCTGTCAAGCAAATTCGTAACAAATGGATATTCGCTTCTTTGAGTGCGGTCAAACTGATTTTCTACAAAGGCGCTTTGTGCAACGTTTGGCGTAATGACTGGTGGCGGAGCAAATTCTCTAATAGGCTTTATAATGTCTAAATTTGCTTCATTTGCTAGAAGCAGTGATGAAAGAACTGCTAGGCTTAAAATGGGCCTCATGTAAACTCCTTTTAAAGATATAATTATGATTTCTTTTATCAGAATTGTAGTAGTAAAAGCCTTTATAAAAGTTGATGTAAGTCATCTTTTAAATTTTTAATCCATAATTACGAGCTTATTGTAGATAAAATGCTTAATTTTATTTTTGCAAGAGTAGCTAAATGGTGTAAATTTAATGTGAAAAAATGTATAAAATTTTGATAATTGTTATATAAAATTTTAAATCGTAGGTCGATTTAATTAGGCTCTAAAATTATTAAGCCTATCTCTTAGCTCTTTTGAAATTGTAAATTTTGAAAGTTCATATTTATCAAAAATGATGATCAAATCATCACCTAGTGGTTGCACTAACCCAAAGCAAGCATCTCTATCAAGACGGTTTTTCTTAAATTTTACGCTTAAAGTTTCAACCTTTTTCTTATCACCAAAACTCTTAATGGCGATTTCATCGATATCCTTAAAGTAAAATTTTATGCTTTTTGAGCCTTTTGTAATGATAAACCCATCATCTTCAATACGTAAAAAGTTGTTTTGAAAAATTTTTCTAACACAAAAGAACGCTGAGAGAGCGCCAATAATGATGCCAAAGAGAGACGCTGTGCCAAGAGCTAGATAAAAGTAGCCAACGATGCTAAAGGCAAAAAGCCCAAGCCCAAAGGCTAGCGCCCAAAAAACATCTTTTTTACTCTCTTTTGTTATCATCATTTTTCCTTTTAAGCTAAAATTCCAGCACCATTTATCGCTTGGCTGCGCTCTTTTGCATAAATTCTCTTGCCATTTATCACGTCATATTTCCAGATCGGCGCATTTGCCTTAAAGTCCTCGACAAACTCGTTTATAAGCCTTAGCGCGACCTTTCTTTGAGGGCTCACAATGCCTGCTACATAAGAGCTCATATGCACAGCTACATCGCCTTTTGAGTGAGCAAAGAGTACGTAGGCATTTTCTTTTTTTGCCCGCTCCTCCCAAGCATCAAGCCATTTTTTAAGGATCGGCTCATAGATATCAAAGCTAAGCGCCGAAATGCCACCTTCCTCTCTTACGATCCCAACAAAAGTGATGAGTGCACCGCAGTTTTTATCCTTAAAGCGTTCATACCACTCGTTTGTGATGCTTTGAACGTCCAAGCTTCCGTCATAAATTTGCATCTTAGCCTCCACAAACTGGTGGCAATATAGAAATTTTATCGCCTGATTTAAGAGCAAAATTTATATCACTTACGATCTCGTCATTTACGGCAACCGCACAGATATTTAGCCATTTTTTAAGTTCTTCTTTTTTGCTCAAAGCCGCTTTTACATCACCTAAATTTTTTGCCTCTACTTTTATATTTTCAAGCCCGATAGGCCCAAGAAATTCGATCTCTATCACGTTTTATCCTTTGAGATTTTTGCTGATTTTACTTAAAAATAAATTTAGATATACTTATTTAAAAATTTAAAAAGCGAGAAAAAATGAACGAAATTTTAAAAAATATAAAAACCCCAGCCTACGTATGTGAAGAGGCAAAAGTACGTAAAAATTTAGAGCTTTTAAAATACGTCAAAGAGCAAAGCGGAGCTAAAATTTTAGTAGCACTTAAGGGCTTTGCATTTAGCGGAGTGATGGATATGGTGGGCTCTTATCTTGACGGTGCGACTTGCAGTGGGCTTCATGAGGCAAAATTTGCAAACGAATACGTAAAAGGCGAGATTCATACTTATAGTCCAGCCTTTAAAGATGAGGATTTTGATGAAATTTTAAAAATTTCAAAGCACATTACTTTTAACTCTTTTGCTCAGTGGCAAAAATTCAAGGGTATTGCCCTGCAAAATGGCATCATCTGCGGACTGCGGGTAAATCCAGAGGTCTCGCTAGCACCGACTGATAGCTACAACCCATGCGGTAAATTTAGTAGACTTGGCATCACGAGAGCAAATTTTAAGCCTGAGCTTCTTGATGGCATCACTGGGCTACATTTTCACGCGCTTTGCGAGGAGAGTGCGAGTAGCTTGCAGACTGTGTTAGAGGCATTTGAAAAGAAATTTGGCGAGTTTATCCCAAAGATGAAATGGATAAATATGGGCGGCGGCCACCACATCACGAGGGCCGATTATGACGTGGAGCTACTTATAAAGATAGTTAGGCGCTTTCGCGAGAAGTACGGCGTAGAGGTCTATCTGGAGCCTGGTGAGGCGGTTGGCTGGCAAACTGGCTTTTTGATAAGCAGCGTGCTTGACATCGTGCATAACGAAAAAGATATCGCCATCCTTGACACTTCGGCCGAGGCTCATATGCCTGATACTGTGCTCATGCCTTACCGTCCAGCCGTTAGAGGTGAGAGTAAAAATGGCAAATTTGCTTATAGATTTGGCGGTAATACCTGCCTAGCAGGTGATATAGTAGGGCTTGAAGCGGGCGATGCAGAGTATAAATTTGATAGTGAGCTACAAATTGGCGACCGAGTCATCTTTGAAGATCAAATCCACTACACCATAGTGAAAAATACGACGTTTAATGGTATAAAACTACCTGATTTAGTGCTTTTAAAAGAAAATGGCGAAGTTAAAATGATCCGCGAATTCGGATATGAAGAGTATAAACGCAGAAATTAATCACTGGTGTTTTGGCCAGCTTTTGGCTGCTAAATACTGAGAATGTTTTACACGGATTAGTATCCATAAATTTTGGCAAATTTATCTATATTTTCACTCTTTTGCCAGTTGTATTTGGTTTTATTTGCGATATTTTGAGCTAATTCTTTACCGAAATGATCACTGATAAAGCCAAGAGTCATATCCATACCAGTGGCCACGCCTGAAGCCGTGTAAAATTTATCATCTTTTACCTAGTTGGCGTGTAATTGTCACTACAGCCTTGCCGCAACTTTTTACCCGCTCAAATGATCTTTTATTTGAGGTAGCCTTTAAGCCGTCAAGCACTCCAGTGCGAGCTAGCAAGGCTGAGCCAGTGCAGACACTAAGGCAAAAATTTGAAGCCAGAATATACTTTTTAAGATACGATATAAACTCGTTGCCATTAGATCAAGCGCCTCATAATCATTAAAAAGATAAAAGAGGTTCATTTCTCTGCCTTTTGGATAGAAATTTTTAAAATTATTGGTGTTCTCGTTTAAATTTTAAAAGCAAAATCTGAAATAATTTTTAACTATAAAATAGGATGAATTTAGATTTAATATTCTTATAAAAATTAACAAAACTTAAATGTTTTTTATAAAATTTTTAGTAATCTTTTTTGCTAAGGTTTGCTTGTGATTAGCTCTGATATAATAGCGACCAAAATAGCGTAGCTATGCGATTTAACGTATTTAACCAATACTTAAATTGTTTAAGCTCAAACTCATAAAGGACTACAATGACGAGAATTCTTACTCTGCTTTTTACATTATTTGTAACAGCAATGGCAACTCAAGGACCAACTGGCGTCAATCAATATAATAGTGCCATTTGGGCGGCTGAAAGGATAGAAAATATCAAGCCATACGAACAAGGTTTGGGGCCGATATTTACTTTTATCCAAGGTAATGATTATTTTGCAATAGCAGCACTTTCTATCATTTTGGCTGTTGTTGGAGCATTTGCATTACACTTTTTAATCATTGGACCAAAACATTTTAGTCATGATGGTAAAAAGGTGTTTGCTTTTTCATTGATCATACGTATAGCTCATGGTTTGGCAGCGATCTCATGGATCATTTTAGTGCCAACTGGTATCATCATTATGTGGGGTGCAGAGCTTGGTGGTGGAACATTTGTGCGTTTCTGTAGATACTTGCACGATACAGCAACTGTGATCTTTGCTGTTTCTGTGCTTCCTATGTTACTTACCTGGACAAAGAGAATGCTTCCAGCAATTTATGATATCAGATGGATGATGATAGTTGGTGGCTATTTATCAAAGAAAAAGAGACCTGTTCCAGCTGGTAAATTTAATGCTGGTCAAAAAGCATGGTACTGGATCGCTATCCCTGGTGGTATCGTTATGATAATTACTGGTGCGATTATGTATTTTACGGACTTCAAAGAGCCAGCGGTTGCTTCTTGGTTTGGTCTTACACAAATTGATCTTTTAAGATACAGCGTAATTATCCATAATTGTCTTGGCATCGCATGTGCAGTATTTTTCTTAGTTCATATTTATATGGCAGCTATTGCTATTCATGGTGCTATTTGGTCGATGATTACTGGATATAAAGAGGAAGAAGAAGTTTATGTTCTTCATCACTACTGGTACCAAGAGCTCGTTAGAGAGAATAAAATTCCAGTATCTGATTATGAAAAGTCTTATACAAATTTAAAATAATTAACTTTACTCTGACCTTGCTAGTAAGCAAGGTCAAAGCTCTCTTTTATCGCATATTTATACATTAAAATTTTTAAAATAATTAATATTTTTTTGGCTATAATCCAAACTAGTTTCAAGGTTTGAAATACTAATTGCAAAAGGAAAAATCATGACAACAATTGATTGTAGAAATTTAGAGTGTCCAAAACCAGTCATAATGACAAAAAATGCACTTGATAGTTTAAGTGAAGGCGAAAGCTTAGAAATTTTGGTAAATGCACTAGCCCCAAAAGAAAATATTTCAAGATTTTTAAAAAATCAAAATATAAACTTTAGCCTCGAAAGCAATGGCAACGAGACTAAAATTTTAGCTACAAAAGGCAAAAATGCGCTTGAGCTTACAAATTTTGATGAGTTTGTCTGCGACATAACACCAAAAAATAATAAAGTACTCTATCTGAATGAAGAGCGCGCGGGAAGTGGCGAAGTAGGAATAAATTTACTATCAAAATTCTTAGGAGCATTTCTTCAAGTTGAGAAAAAACCAAAGATAATAATCTGTGTAAATAACGCTGTAAAGATGACTACAAACCGCTCACACCCAAGCTTTAAGCCGCTTAAAGATCTTGAAGCTGCTGGTGTTAAAATTTTAAGCTGCGGAAGCTGCTTGGAGGCTTATAAGCTAGTAAGTGATCTTGCGATTGGCGAAATTTCAAATGCTTATGAGATCATCGACATACTCTCAACTCACGAGCAAATCAAATTATGATCTATCACGACAAAAAGCTTACGCAGTTCGTTAGAGCCGCTGGTTGAGCTGCTAAGCTTGACCCGTCGGGTCTAAACAAAACGATTAGTAGTTTAAATTTATCTCATCCAAATCTGCTCTCAAGCACCAATTCTAATGAGGATGCGAGTGTCTTTAAAATTTCAAATGATCTTGCACTTGTTCAAACGCTTGACTTTATAACGCCTGTGGTAAATGATCCTTTTATTTACGGTCAAATCGCTGCTGCAAATAGCCTAAGCGACGTCTTTGCAATGGGCGGCGAGGTGATAAATGCTCTAAATATCGTAGGCTTTGATAGTTGTAACTTGGCACCTGAAATTTTAGGCGAAATTTTACAAGGTGGAGCCGATAAAGTAAAAGAGTGTGGCGGTATAATCGTTGGTGGGCATACGATCGAGACACAGCAGATGTATTATGGGCTTAGCGTCACTGGAAGGGTGCATCCTGATAAATTTTGGGCAAATAATACAGCCATAAATGGCAATGTTTTGATACTTACAAAGCCCCTTGGAAGCGGTATTTTAAGTACAGCAATAAAGGCTGATTTATTAAGCATGGAGCAAATAAAAGAGGCTGCAACTATCATGGCACAGCTAAATTTTTATGCATTAAAGGCACTTGATGGCATCAAAGTATACGGCGCTACTGATGTGACTGGATTTGGCTTTTTGGGGCATTTAAGCGAAATGTTAAATGAAAAGATCAGTTTTGAAATTTATGAAAAAAATGTGCCAATCATTGCAAGCGCAAAGGAATTTGCAGATATGGGCATTATTCCAGAAGGAAGCTATAAAAACCGCGAATTTGCAAAGCATTTTGTAGATAAAGAAGCTGACATTTTACTATTTGACGCACAAACTTCAGGTGGGCTTTTGCTAGCAGTTGGCGAAAAGGACGCGATGCTCGCAGTAAAACGCTTAAAAGAAATAGGTTATGAAAGCTCGGCTATCGTTGGCTCCGCGGTATCAAAGAGCGAGTTTGGTATATTTTTAAGATAAATTTTTAAAAATAGCATGCTATCTCATTGTGTTAGTGAAATCTTTTAATTTACTTAACCATTCTATAATTTCAAAAACTACAAAGGAGAGATGATGAATTATCTTGAAATTTTAAAATTTCGTCATGCTTGCAAGGTTTTTGACGAAAGCAAAAAAATCGGTGCTGGAGAGTTTGATTTTATACTAGAAGCTGGTAGGTTAAGCCCTAGTTCAACTGGCCTTGAGCAGTGGGATATCTTAGTCGTTCAAAATAAAGAGCTTAGAGAAAAAATAAAAGCTCTTTCATGGAATCAAGCGCAAATCACATCTTGCTCACATTTAGTTGTCGTTTTAGCTAAGATCAAAGAGGTAAAATTTGGAAGCACCTACGTTAATAAAATAATCGCTAGAAATACCAACAAAGATCCTGAAGCCATTGCTGCAAGGCAAAAATTTTATCATGACTTTTTGCTAGCAAATTTTAAAAATGATGATGAGCTAACATTTCAGTGGTCGCATGAACAATGTATGATAATTGCCACAAATATGATGAATGCAGCTGCAAGTTTGGGCATTGATAGTTGCCCGATAGAAGGCTTTGATAGACATGCTTTAAATGAACTTTTGGGACTTGATGAGAGCTTTCAAAGAGTGGCTATCATGGTGCCATTTGGCTACCGCCTAAATCCACAACCAAAAAAACTTCGCAGAGAAATTTCTGATATTGTTACTTGGATCTATTAAGATATTTGAGCCAAATTTTAAATAAATTTTTGGCTCAATTTTAAATAAATCAATAAATTCTAAATAAATACTTACCTTTATAAACCCAAATCAAGTAAAAATGGGATAAAATCAGAGCCAAAACCTAAACTAACGAGGTGTCTATCGTGCTTGAGAAACAAAAAACCAGCCTTCAAATAGTAAAAATGTTTTATACAAAGGCTATTTTACTTCTACTCTCATTTATATTTTTAGCATTATTTGTAGTTTGTGCCGGTACGAACGATATAAAGTATGATCTTAGCTCAACTAATTCGAATATAAAATCATCAATCTCAAATAGCTTTTTTATAATAAAAAACGATCTATTTTTAAAATCAAAAATGGTTGAAGCAGGTCTTAGCGATATGCTATTTGATAAAAATTCAACAAAAAACGATCTTTATATATCTTTTTATGTTTTTGATAAAAATAGAAATTTACTCTATTCAAAGAGATTTTTAGGTGCTGATGACATAGCCGAAAAGGATCTATCTTGGCTTAGTTTAAACGAGGCAGATGCTGGGAAATTTACAGTATCAGATCGAGTTTATAAAAATAATCGTTTTAGAGATATTTATGCATCTTATGGACTAAAAAATGGAGGCAGCATTTTAGTTCAAATTGATATAAAATTTTTACAAAGCTACGCTACTGTAGATTACGATGAGAAAAGCAAAACTTATGCTTATTTGGTGGATAAATATGGAAATTTATCAAGAGATGAGTTTTATAAAAAATTTGATGAATCGATGTTTTTGCCTTATGTGAGTCTTGGCGACGAGTTTAAAGAGGATAAAATAATATTTTCTTTAAGCCATATGAGCTTTTATCTCATAAGCTATATGCCAGAGTATAAAATTTTTGTTATTACCGCTTCAACGAAGCATTTTCATATCTTTATGCAGTTTGTGTTATTTTGGCTATCGATCTTTTGTTTTATATCTTCTTTGATTTTATGGGTTAGAGATGTGAAATTTATAAAAAATAGAATAATGCCAGCTTTAAAAGAGGTAAGAGATACTTTAGATGGCAATGAATATGAGATAAGACGAAGCCTTAATGTAACAGAATTTGAAGATATAAAAAATGGAATAAACAAGCTAAAGATAGAAACCAAAAAAGCAACTGATGGGCTAGAAGAATACAAAAGTAGATTTGGCTATATTTTTGAGCAAAGCTTTTTGAAAATAGTAGTTTATGATGCTTATAGCGGCGATATTATTGATGCTAGTAATGCATTTTTGTCTTCCATTGGCTACACAAAAGATGAGATTATAGAGCTAAATTTAAATGATTTAATAGATGGTGATTTTGCATTGTTTATGCAAATGAAACAAGACGCTCAAAATAGCGATATGAGTTTTAAAATCAAGCTAAAAACAAAAGATGGCGGCACTAAAGATGGATTTTTACAAGAGTCGCAGATCGAGCTAAGGGATTCTAGGCTAAATTTTATGCTTATACACGAGCTTGACGATGAAAAATTTACGAAAAAGGATAACGAAGCAATAAATGATTATTCGTTTTTATCGCCAAATGTAATAGCAGAAGCATTAAGCAGCGATCCATTTTCTATCGTAAGAAGTACTCAAAATATCGATAGCGTCTTTAAAGTCCCGCAAGATAAGAAGCTCATAAATTTAAAAAATCTAATAAGCCCTGAAAGTTTAGATGAGTTTGCTGTAAATATTTCTAATGAATCTAAAAAATTCTTTGAAAAAGGTAGCAAAAATAGCGAGATAAATCTCGTAGCCAATATGCAAACAAATGAAAACAATAAAACGCCATTTAAGATAAAAGTAAAATTTATAGATAATGGTGCTGACAAAGAGCAAAAAATCATCTACTTTTTTAATGACCTAAGCGATATAGCAAAGTTGCAAGAAAAATATGATGCTGAATTAAAATATTTTCAAAGCATACTTTGGGCAAGCCAAGTGCTTGTCTTTTCATGGGATAAAAAAAGCGACACCCTTTATATCCCAAATGCTATTGCTAAATCGCTTGGATATGCATTAAATGGGGATATGAGTATAAATTTTGAACGTGCAAAAACTATATTTGTAGATGAATTTGTGAGCTTTAAGGACTTTTTTGACCTTATAAAAAAAGGTGAAGTATATGATGGCGAAGTGCGTTTTTATAGGGCTGATAAAGAGATTATTTATGTAAGGATTAGAGCAAAAGCAATAGCTTTTTATGATGGTGAAGCAAGCGTCATAAAGGGCACAATGCAAGATCTTAGTGTGCAAAATAGCTTTTTTTCTTATCAAGACCTTTTAGCAAAAATTTTCTCATACGCAAAAGAGCAGATTATTATGCTTGATGATGAGTTTAGGATCATAGATGCTAATGACGCTTTTTTCGATACGCTTGATATTTCTAGAGATAAAAATTTTATAGAGAAAATTTACTCAAAAGATATAATAAATTTTAAAAACGGACTAAAAGATATTAAAGATGAAATTTTAAATTCACTTAAAATAACTGGCTTTTGGCAAGGTCTTATTCATGATGTTCGAAGCAGAAATAGACTCGAAGTCATAAGTATAAGCAAGCTTTTAAACGCGTTTGGCGATCAAGAGGGATATATTTTGTTGGCTTCAAGCGCAAATGATGATTGCTACAATAAAGAGTATCTCGAATTTATCGCATATCACGATACGCTGACTGGGTTACCAAATAGATTTTTGCTTTTTAATAAGCTAGAAAATCTGCTAAAACAAGCGAAAAAAAGCTTAAAAGTAGCAGCTTTTTATGTCGATTTTGATAATTTTAAATCGATAAATGATGGATATGGACATCAAGTAGGCGATAAAATCCTAATAGAAATTTCAAAAAAAATAGATGAAATTTTCCCAAAACAAGGGATATTTGCAAGAATAGGCGGGGACGAGTTTATAGGTGCTATGCCTTATGAAAATTTGGGAGAAATTTACGAAACTGCTGAGAACATCTTAAGAGTGGGTCAGGGTAAAGTTTCTATTGATGATGACGAGAAAAAACTTAGCGTAAGTATTGGCATTAGCTTAAGTAGCGATGCACTTAGTGTTGATGATCTAATTGAAAGAGCTGATTGGGCTATGTATCAAGCAAAGCTTAATGGAAAAAATAAATATTATGTATTTAATTCGAAAAAAGATACGTACTTTAAAAATGAATATAGAGATGACTCAAAGATCATTGAAGCTATCGATGCTGGCGAGATGTTCTTGCTTTATCAGCCTGAGATTGATATAAAAAGTGGGGAAGTTAGCAGCTTTGAGGCATTTATTAGATGGAAAAATGGCGATAAGATATTAAGGCCATCAGACTTCTTGCCACTTGCAAAAGGCTCAAAAGCAGTTGTTGCTATCGCATTATTTACACTAAAAGATGCTTTAAAAGCTAGGGCTGTATGGCTAAAAGAGGGGATAAATGCAAAAGTTAGAGTAAATTTATGCATTAAAAAGCTAATGACTTCTGATTTTTTTGAGAAATTTAGAAAGCTTTTAGAAGATGAGCAGCTAGACGCTAATGGTCTAATCATAGACATCGTTGACTCTGCAAGTGGCGTAAATTTAGATGATGTTGTTAGATATATCGATGCTTATAAGGAGCTAGGCGTTAGCTTTTCACTTGATGATTTTGCATCTTATTCGGGCTCGGTAGAAGCTTTAGGTATGTTAAAAACAAATAGATTTAATATAGATAAAAGATTTTGCAAACAGATTTTTGATTCAGTAGAAGCGCTAAAGACCATACGCATGATAAAGTATGTATCAGATACATTTGATTTTGATGTCATGATAAAAAATTTAGAAGATAAAAGCATGCTTGAAATTTTTGTTGGATTTGGCTTTAGTAGATTTCAAGGACGGCTTTTTGCGCCAGAGCTTAGCCTGGATGATGTGCTTAAATTTAAATTTGCTTTATCATCTCCGCTAAATGTAAGAAATTTTCAAGATGATGAGAACTACAATATGCTTTGCAAAATAGTAGGTACAAAAGAGCTTATGACTCGTTTGATAAATTTGCTTAAATGCGATGAAAAAGTAAGTGAAAAATTAAAAAGCGAAATAGCAAATCAAGTAGATGATATCAGAACAATAAATGAAAAATTAGCTGAAATTTTAGATACGATCCTTGCAAAAATAGACAAAGAAAACGTAATAAATTTAGCTAATGAGGCAATTTTATTATGCGATAATGATCTAAATTTGAGTGGAGCGAATAAATAATGAATGAAAATGCTTTAAATGTTTATGAGCACGAAATCCCAAATGGAAGCAAACTATACTTTGCCAGTAGCGCAAAGCTAAAGAGGCAGATCGAACAAAAAGCTAGTGAAATTTTAGAAAATGAAGGCTTTAGCGAGATCGTAACGCCATTTTTCTCATATCATCAGCATTTAAGTGTAGATGCGACAAATCTTTTGCGTTTTAGCGATAGCCTAAATCACGAAATAAGTCTAAGAGCTGATAGTACGGTAGATACTGTAAGGATCGTACTTAGAAGGCTAAAGGCAAATGAATCAAAAAGATGGTTTTATATCCAGCCAGTCTTTCGCTATCCAAGCCAAGAAATTTATCAAATCGGAGCCGAACTAATCGGTGAAAATGATGTTTTAAAAAGCATAAATATCGTAGCAAAGCTTCTTAATGAGCTAAAAATGGATACATTTTTGCAAGTGAGTAATATACAAATTCCAAGGGTAATTTGTGAAATTTTAAGCGTGCCTATTGAAATTTTTGAAAATGGACAAATGGAAAAAATTTTATCTCAAAATGTTCCATGGCTAAGTGCTCTTGCTCTTTTAAAGTCAGTTGATGAACTGGATGAAGTGATTAAAATTTCTCCAAGCAAGCTAAAAGAACCGCTTGAAAATTTGAGGAATTTAGCCAGCGCTTTAGAATATAAAAATTTAAGAATAGTTCCGCTATATTACTCAAAAATGAGATATTACGATAGTTTATTTTTTAGATTTTTAAGAAATAACAGCATAATAGCAAGTGGCGGTAGCTACGAAATAGACGGAAAAATAAATAGTGGTTTTGCTGTTTATACAGATGCATTGATAGAAGAAAAAATTAATTTAAGGAAGTAAGAATGAGAAAGGCTGATTTAGTAGTTGGAGTTCAATGGGGTGATGAGGGTAAAGGCAAAATAGTTGATATGCTAGGACTAAACTATGATATGATCTGTCGCTCACAAGGTGGTCATAATGCTGGCCATACGATCTGGGTTGATGGCGTTAGATACGCGCTTCACCTTGTTCCAAGCGGAATTTTGCATAAAAATATTATAAATATTATCGGCAATGGTGTTGTTGTTTGCCCAGAAGTATTAATCACCGAAATGGCTCAGTTTGAAAATTTAGAGGGAAGGCTTTATATTAGTGATAAAGCACATTTAAATCTAAGCTACCATAGTCAAATCGATCAAGCAAAAGAGAGACTAAAAGGCGAAAAAGCGATCGGTACGACTGGAAAAGGCATTGGACCAACTTATGCTGATAAAATAAGTAGAAGTGGCCACAGAGTAGGCGAACTACTTGAGCCGGAGCGTTTGTGCGATGCTTTGATGCATGATTTTGAGACAAACAAATGTGTATTTGACGCGCTTGGTGTAAAAATTCCTAATGAAAATGAATTGCTTGAAGAGCTAAAAAGATATAAAGAGGTTTTGGCTCCATTTATCACAAATACTACAAACCTAGTGTGGAAGGCACTTGATGAAAATAAAAAGGTATTGCTTGAAGGCGCTCAGGGCACACTTCTAGATATCGACCACGGCACATATCCATATGTAACTAGCTCAAATACCATAAGTGCAGGTGCTTGCACAGGTCTTGGACTAAATCCAAAAGAAATCGGTGAAGTAATAGGCGTCATAAAGGCCTATACGACTCGTGTTGGCTTTGGCCCTTTCCCAACAGAAGATAAAGGCACGAGTGGCGATAAAATGTGCGATATCGGTAAGGAATTTGGCACGACTACCGGCCGCCGCAGACGTTGTGGTTGGTTTGATGCTGTGAGTGTAAAATACGCATCAAGGCTTGACGGCGTCGATACTTATGCACTTATGAAGCTTGACGTTCTTGATGGATTTGAAGTGGTAAAAATTTGCAAAGCTTATCAATATAATGGTGAAACTATTGACTATATGCCAACAGATCTTGAAAACGCAACTCCTATTTACGAGGAACTTGCAGGCTGGGATAGTGTAAAAGGTATAAGCAAATATGAAGATTTGCCAGCAAACGCAAGAGCTTATATTGAGAGAATAGAAGCGCTAACTGGCGTAAAGATCGGCTATATCTCAACAAGCCCTGAAAGAAGCGATACGATCATTAGATGAAAAGCAAATTTACCTCTATCGTCCGTGTAAAAAAACAAGAGATGGATAAGGTAGAGGCAAAGCTTGCCGTTGCTAGGCTTAACGTAAGAAATTTTGAAGAAAATTTAGTGCATTTAAGAGCAAGGCTTGAGGAGTTTTGCTTGCCAAAAAGTGGCAATATAGGCGAACTAAAGGAAAATTTAGAGTTTATAAAGATAGCAAGGCAAGAGTTAAATGCCTGCAAAGAGAGCCTTGAGATAGCTAAAAAAGAGGTTTCGCATTACGAACATAAATATAAAAATGCAAATTTAGAGTACGAAAAGATGAAATATCTAGAAAAAGAAGAGTTTAAAAAAGAGATAAAACGCATACAAAAGGCCGAAGCACTTGCACTTGACGAGTTTACAGTGATGAAATTTACAACTAAGAGCGAGTTGTGATGAGAGCGGTTTTATTACTCTTAACTATTTTAAATTTTGCATTTTGTTTTGAAGTACCAGTTGACTGTACGCAAATTTTTGAAGCTAGAAAAGAAGAAATTTTAAAGGAACTTGAGATCATAGATGAACAGCGCCAAGCTTTAGAGGTATTTCGCGCAAGCTCGGCAGCAGCCTATGAAGAAAATAATAAAAAGCTTGCCAAAAAAGAAGCTGATCTAAATGCGACAATGAAAGTGATCGAGCAAAAACGCAAAGAGATCGATGAAGTGGTCGCCAAAAATGAGAAAATTTTAAAAGAACTTCGCACAATGACTAGCGATAAAGTCAATGAGTCGTATTCTAAGATGAAAGATGGCGCGGCAGCTGAGGTACTCTCTAAAATGCCTAGATCAAACGCAGCCACCATACTTTATGCTCTTGATGCCAAAAAGATATCAACTATCATGGCAAAAATGGATCCAAAAGTAGCATCTGAGATCACCACTTTGCTTCAAAAAGGGCCACCATTCGCTGATGAAAAAGGCGATATGCCAACTCCAGCCGGTAGTATAAATATACAGTAATCAATCTTTTACACAAACAAGTAAAATTTTAAAGAATTTAGACACCAAACATAAAGCACTATGCTTATAATTTTTTAATTTTAAGCTTGCCTAACTTTAGCTTGTATACTTTTGTGGTAACTATTTTTTAATCAAGCTTGCTACGACCCCAACTCCAAGAATGGCTAGAATGATAAAAAGGCTAATTTGTGCAGAAATTTCAAAACCATGATGAAAGATATGAGCAGTCGCATTTAAAGCCAGCTTTGCTGCTATAAAAAATAAAAGCACGATCACAGAAATTTCTAAATACTTTAAAAAATTTTTGAGTGCTTCAAGCACAAAATAAAGCGTTCTTAGCCCAAGTATCGCAAATATCATCGCTGAATAAACAATCACAGGATCTTTGCTCACAGCAATGACGGCTGGAACGCTATCAAAAGCAAATATTACATCGCTTAGCTCAATCACACAAAGACACAAGAATAAAGGTGTTGCTATCCAAGTGGCTTTTAGCCTTAAAATTTGATCGTTAAGAGTAGTTTTTTGACTATCTGAAATTTGTTTAGAAATTTTGCTAAATTTAACAAAAAAACTATGTCCAAAAAGCTGTGGTAAAACCGGAAAGAAGCGGTAAACTGCTCTATAAGCTATGTGGTTTGAATAATCTTTTATATCTTCATCACACTTATCTTTTTTTATCATCATTACAGCACTATATGCGACTATTGCTGCAAATATTAGCTCCATCCAAGGTGAGATAGCAAAAAGTATCGTACCTATGGCTACAAAGATGAGCCTAAATATCATAGCTCCTATAACGCCAAAGTAAAGCACTCTATGGCGATAAATTTCAGGTATCTTAAACCATGAAAAAATCGCCATCATCACAAAAAGATTATCTACTGAGAGCGACTTTTCTAGCGCATATCCTGCAAAATAAAGACTTGCTATTTCACTGCCTCGCTCAAAATATAAATATATACCAAAAAGTACTGAAACTCCTATCCAAAAGATAGACCAAATGCCAGCTTGTTTTAGTGAAATTTTCTCATCATGTTTATGAGCAAAAAGATCTATTCCAAAGGCAAGTGATGCCATTATAAGAAAAACTATAATTGTTTGAATTTCTAACGCGTTCAACTTTTATCCTTAAAAATTTTAACAAGGCATCATCAAGATTTCTACTATCTCTCCTTTTTTGAGAAATTCTTTATCCATTGGGATCATTAAAAGTGCGGCTTTGTTTGTTAAATTATTTACGATCGCTGAACTGCCAAGCTTTTTGCCGTCTAAATTTACAAAAATTTTGCCCTCACGGTTTTCTAAATTTACAGCTGTAAATTCTAAAAACGGCGAGCGTTTTTTATAGTCTTCGTCCATTATCGCCGTGATCTTTGGCTCTTCTTGACCAAACCACGCATTTATTAGGACCCTTACGTAAAGCACACACATAACCATTGCCGAGTATGGAAATCCAGGTAGCGCAAAGATATATTTATCGCCTGACTTTGCCACTCTGATATGACGACCCGGTTTTATGGCAGCACCTTCGATGATAAGGCTAAAATTTTCATTTAAAGCGCCTTTTACAAAGTCATAATCCCCCATACTTATGCCACCAGTCGTCACTAATATATCAGCTGATTTTAGTGCGTTTATGATCGCTTTTTCGACAAGCTCGGCCTTGTCTTTTACGATCTCACAAAGGACCGGCTCTGCGCCCATTTTGCGTATCTGCATAGCGATGCCTACGTGATTTGAGCTGTGAATTTGTGCTGGATTTTCTAATGGCTCGCCAAGGTCTTTTATCTCGCTGCCAGTTGCTAGTATCGCCACTCTTGGGCGTATGAAAACGCTTACGTGAAAGACACCAAGCTCAGCAAGAAGTGCTATCTCGGAGTAGGTTAGACGTGTGCCTTTTTTGATCAAAATTTCACCTTTTTTGTAGCTTTCTCCTACTTCGCGCACGGCAAAACCCTTTGACACACTCTTTTTGATAAGTATTTTTGATCCGACAACCTCGACATTTTCTACCGGCACAAGAGTATCAGTGCCTTCACTCATTAGTGAGCCAGTGAAAGTTTTTACACATTTACTACCCTCTATGACTAGTCCTTTGTCGCTTCCAGCAGGCAGGTCTGTGATGAGCTCAAGCTCGCTTAGGCCATCTTTAAAGGCAAAAGCGTATCCGTCCATCGCTGAAACCGGCTTTGCTGGGTAATTTTCGGCAGCTGTCACGTCGTAGGCGATATTTCTATCAAGTGCGTCCGTGATGGCTACTTTTTCGACCTTTTCCCACGCATTGATTGTATCTTTTAGAATTTTTAGGCTATCTGCGTAACTCATAAAATCTTTCATTTTTATCCTTTTTTATGAAATTTTTGCATATTCTATCCATTTCGCTCTTAAAAAATTAATCTTTGTTTTATTTAATGATTATTAAAATGTCGTTTAAGAAATCAGTTTGATTTTACCCTATACACAGGAATATTCATGAATAAAACAGTGCTTTACATCATTGCAGGTGCAAGCTTAGGCATTCTTGGCCCAGTGCTTGTTTATTTTGGCAACCCAGCAAACATGGGCGTTTGTGCGGCTTGCTTTTTAAGAGATAGCGTAGGTGCTCTTGGCTTTCACCAAGCTAAGGTCGTGCAGTATCTAAGGCCAGAAATTTTAGGTCTTATCATCGGAGGCTTTCTAGCAAGTATGCTTTGGAGTAGAAATTTCACTCCAGTATCTGGCAGTGCAGCATTTTCTAGATTTTTTCTAGGTGTGTTTGCTATGATTGGTTGCCTTATCTTTTTGGGTTGCCCATGGAGAGCGTTTTTGCGCCTTGGCGGAGGAGATATGACTGCTATTGCTGGTTTTGTCGGTCTATTTGCTGGTGTTTTTGTTGGACGATTTTTCAAGAAAAATGGTTACGTCATACCTGAAAATGATGCCACTACAAAACCAGTTGCCTTTTTACCATTAATTATTGCTGTTTTACTTTTAGCAGCCCTTGTTTTTGGTTTAAAGCTTGGCGATAATGGTGCATTATTTAGCTCAGAAAAAGGCCCAGGCTCACAGCACGCAAATATCTTTATCTCACTTATTTGTGCCATTGTTATTGGCTTTTTTATGCAAAGAAGTAAATTTTGCTCAGTTGGAGCGATCAGTAAAGTTTTCGAACGTGATTTTTCGATGTTTTATGGCATTGTATCTATCATCGTTTTTGCAAGTATCACAAATTTAGCTCTTGGGCAATATAAATTTGGCTTTGAAGCTCAACCTATCGCTCACAATGACGTTCTTTGGAATTTCCTTGGCATGAGCTTGGCTGGTCTTTGCTTTAGCCTAAGTTATGGCTGCCCAGGCAAACATTTAGTGCAAATGGGAGCTGGAAATTTAAGCTCAGCTGTATTTGTTTTAGGCATGGGAGCAGGCGCTGCGATAAGCCATAACTTCATACTTGCAAGCTCTGGAGCTGGCATCACTCCTTATGCTCCATATGCTGTAGCGATCGGCTTTATATACGCTATTTACGTTGGATTTTTCACTAAAAAAGCTTAACTAAATTTGGCTGCTTTTGCAGTCAAATTTACTCACTTTTTATATCTATCACCTCATCAAAAAGTTCAAAAAGCTCGCGTTGATGTGTGATCATTAAAATACTAGCCTTAATCTAAAATTTTTTAGCGGCAATAGTAATGCATTTTGTTTTAAGATATGGCAAACGATAATTCTAAATCGAACTAAATTTTAACAATGAATTAGCAAAGTTTAATAAGTATCAATATAACGTAAATATTTTAAGCTATTTTGATATAGAATATCGATTTTAATTTTATCTAAAGGAATTCTATGAAATTTAGCATACT
This sequence comes from Campylobacter concisus, assembly GCF_002913045.1. Lineage (NCBI taxonomy): Bacteria > Pseudomonadati > Campylobacterota > Epsilonproteobacteria > Campylobacterales > Campylobacteraceae > Campylobacter > Campylobacter concisus. The sequence goes on from NZ_PPAF01000041.1 coordinate 140,854, forward strand.
TGCTTCATCACTGATCTTTAGCTCGCTGTGGGCTTTAGATACAAATAACAGTGATTATTCAGTTGTTTTACCAACTATCGAGGTGGAAGGTATCTCGGAGCAAAATACCCTAAAAGGTTATATCGCGTATGATAGTGCGGATATCAATAGAAATGGACTCAGTAACAAAGAGACGCCACAAACTATCGAAAATATAGATATACAAAAGAACAGAAACTACGGCACAAATGATCTCTCAAGTATCCTAGAAGGAAATGCTGGTATTGATGCAGGCTATGATATGAGAGGCGAGAGCATCAAGATAAGAGGCTTTAGTGTTGATGGTGGCGATATATATAGAGATGGTGTTAGAGATTCTGGACAGATAAGACGCAGTACAGCAAATGTTGAGAGAGTTGAAATTTTAAAAGGGCCAGCTTCGATCTTATATGGAAGAAGCGATGGCGGAGCAGTTGTAAATCTAGTTAGTAAGAAGGCAAATTTTATGCCTGTTTATAAACTCTCAGGAAGAGTTGGTAGTTGGAGTAGATATGGTGGTGGTATCGATATAAATCACGTAGTAAATAATCAACTAGCTGCAAGGCTAACGACTGATATGGAGCGTGGAAAATCATGGAGAGAGGGCGTAAAATATAAAAATTTTATGGTAAGTCCAAGCATTATCGTGACAAATGATGGCGGAACGGTAAGCTTTGAGGCGCAATACACATATGATAATGCTTGGCGTGTACCTGATAGAATGCCAACAAAAAGTGTCTATGACAAGCTTAGTATCGACTATACAAAGGGATTTTCTCATGATGGAGACTTTGTTGAAGATAAGCTTCATTTCTTCCGTACCGAGCTAAATGCAGAGTTAGTAAAGGACATGAATTTAAAATGGGTTTTTGGTTATAGAAAAGCTAGTCAAAATTTTGACCATTATTTTAGTGGTACCATCATGCCTGGAAATAGACTAAAGCAAAACTATGCTAAACAACAAACTGATAATGACACACTATCAAATGCTATAACACTTACAAAGGAGCTTGAATTTACAAGATTTAAGCATAATCTTACTTTTGGATATGACAACAGCGTAGAAACTCGCCATCCAAGGCTTTGGTTTGATAGTGCAAAAAATGTAACTATAAATCCATATGCATCAAGATCAAGTTGGGGTAGTGTGGGCTACATACCACTTAATACTGACAATAAGCATAAAGCTATAAATAATGGAGTATTTCTCGAGGATCTAATAAGCTTAGACGACAAATATAGGCTACTTCTTGGTGGAAGGCTTGACTTTTATAAATTTAAAACAAGAAATATTGCAGATATGACAAATAGCTACAAAGGGCACTCTTTTAGTCCAAGAGTTGGCTTGCTGTGGGACTTTTTACCAGAGCATACCGCATATGCTTCATACTCAAAGAGTTTTGCCCCATACGGTGGTCGTGGAAATATAGGTATAAGTATAGGCGATACAACGATGCTTGATCTAAAACCACAAAATAACGAGCAATATGAAATCGGCTTAAAAAGCACATGGGCTGATAATAGATTTAGTTCAAACTTAGCGATATTTCAGATCGAGCATAACAATATAAGATATAGACCAGATCCTATAAATGATCCATATACTTGGGCGCAACGTGGTAAAGAGCGAAGTCGTGGTATAGAGCTAAATATCTTGGGTAAAATTTATGAAAATTTATATCTAAGAAGCTCTCTTGGATATATGAGAGCTATTATCGCAAGTGATAAATCAAATCCATTAAGTGAAAGACTTAGTCTAAACAATACAACCAACTGGCAGGGCAATGTTTTTTTAAGATATGCTAAAAACGACAAATGGTATGTCGAAAGTGGCGTAACAGGATACTCTAAACGATATAGCTACCGCACAAGTAATGGTAGAGTCACAGACGAACATCTTCCTGGTTTTGCTAGATTTGATGCAAGTGCTGGATATAACTTTAACGAACATGCTCAAATAACATTAGCAATAAACAATATCCTAAATAAAAAATACTGGCGTTCTGATTCAAGACCAGGTGACGAGAGATCGTTCATGATAAATATGCATTATACGTTTTAACTAAATTTACACCGCTTTCTTTAGTGGTGTAATAATGTGGTATAGAATTTGAATTAGATGTAGCCGCCAAATGACGGCTAAGAGAAGTTATCTTAAAATTTGAATCTTTGCTTTTGCACGGAGTTTATCAAAATAATCAGCCATAAGTTTTTCTTGCTCGCCTTGATAAAGCTCGTTTATAACATTATCCTTAACATCTGCAAAGCTTGGAGTGTATGAGCCTATTTTCTCTTTTACATAAAACATATCAAAACTATCAGCGCCTTGTAGTATTTGGGTAAATTCGCCATTATTTGTGCCAGCTATGATAGCTGCTAGTCTTGGATCTATGCTTTGATAGTCTAAACTAAGCTCTTGTGTTTGCACATTGCTAAGTAGCGAAGGACTCGTTTTTTGATCTTCTAGTTCTTCAGGATTTTTTGCCCTATAAAGGACCACTCTTGCTGTACTAAAGACCTTAAATTTATCAGGATTAGCGTCAAAATACATCTTTGCTTTTTGCTCATTTACATTTTTGCCAGCTTCAGCCAAGATACTTTTATAAAGCTTTTCTTGAAGCATCTTTTTTTCTATGTTGTTTTTAAACTCCAAAAAGTCCATGCCTTGAGCTTGGATAGAGCTTCTAAACTGCGAGTTTGTCATGCCATTTTGTTTTGCGATCGATTCGATTCTATCGTTTAGCTCAAATGGCGTTACACTAATGTTTAAATTTTTTATCTGAGCATCTTCGAGCCTATCTCTTATGAGTAAATTTAAAGCATCTTGTTCGCTAGCTCTTATCTGTTCTTTCAAGCTATAAACTTCATAAAGCGTGATTGGTTCGTTCTCTACAATAGCTGCGATACCGTTTATCATCTGAGCCGAATATAAATTTAAAGCACTTAGCATGCCAGCAGCCAAAAAGAGCAATTTTTTCATAATAAAACCTTTATTTAAGTATTTAGTAAATATAATTTTGGGCAATTATAACATAAAAATAAGGCACAAAATGATAGTTACTAGATTTGCTCCGTCGCCTACTGGTTACCTACATATAGGCGGACTTAGGACAGCCCTTTATAATTATTTATACGCAAGAGCTAATAATGGAAAATTTTTACTTCGTATCGAAGATACTGACTTAAAACGAAACTCAGAAGAGGCCACGCAAGCCATAAAAGAGGCATTTGCTTGGTGCAAGCTTGATCACGACGGCGAAGTGACATATCAGTCAAAGAGATTTGATCTTTACAAAGAGTATGTTAAAAAGCTGCTTGATGAGGGCAAAGCCTATAAATGTTACATGAGCAAGGACGAGCTTGAAGAGCTTAGAGCTAGCCAAGAGGCAAGAAAAGAGCGTCCAAAATATGATAATAGATATAGAGATTTTACTGGCACGCCTCCAGCTGGCATCGAGCCAGTCATCCGTATCAAAGCCCCACTTAGCGGTGAGATCGTCATACATGATGGTATAAAGGGCGAGGTCAAATTTAAGGTTGAAGACATATTAGACGACTTCATCATCGCAAGAAGCGACGGCACACCGACTTATAACTTTACGGTTGTGATAGATGACGCACTAATGGGCGTAACAGACGTCATCCGTGGTGACGATCACCTCTCAAATACTCCAAAACAGATCGTTCTTTACGAGGCACTTGGCTTTAAGGTACCAAAATTTTATCACGTAGCTATGATAAACGGAGAGGATGGTAAAAAGCTTAGCAAAAGACACGGCGCAACTGACGTTATGGAGTATAAAAAGATGGGCTACCTGCCTGAAGCGCTCTTAAATTTTCTCGTTCGTCTTGGCTGGAGCCACGGCGATGATGAGATTTTTACTATTGAAGATATGCTTAAATACTTCAATCCAAACGATATCAACAAAAGCTCAAGCACTTACAACGCTCAAAAGCTTGACTGGCTAAATTCTCACTACATCAAGACCTTGCCTTACGAGAGACTAGCGCATGATATGCTTGAGTTTGGCGTTGATTTTAAGGCTTTGGTAAAGGGCGAGCTACTGCTAAATTCGCTCCGTGAGAGATCAAAGACATTAATTGAAATGGCAAATAGCGCAAATGCGATCATCAACTCTCCAAAAAGCTACGATGAGAAAGCTTGGGCTAAATTTATAAATGAAAATAGCAAAGAAATTTTGGCTAAATTTGCTCAAATTTTAGACCGTGACCTTGACTCTAAGGGCTACGAGGAGCTAACTAATAAATTTTTAGAGCAAAATGGCTTAAAGCTAAAAGACCTAGCTCAGGCTCTAAGAATAGCGCTAACTGGCTCAAGCGTGAGCCCAAGCATCTTTGAAGTGCTTGAAGTAGTGGGCAGTAGCGAGACGAAAAATAGAATACAAAATTTATTAAAGGAAGAAAAATGACACATGTAACTAAAGAAGAAGCACTAAACTACCACATAGGCGGTAAGATCGAGATAAAGGTAAAGACACCTTGCGAGACGTCAAGAGACCTTTCAATGGCCTATACACCAGGTGTTGCAGAGCCTTGCAAAGAGATAGAAGCTGACAATGAACTAGCTTATAAATATACAAATAAAGCAAATCTAGTAGCCGTTATCACCGATGGTACGGCTGTCCTTGGGCTTGGCGACATCGGTGCGATCGCTGGCAAGCCAGTTATGGAAGGAAAGTCAGTTTTATTTAAAAAATTTGCAAACGTAGATGCCTTTGACATCGAGCTAGACGAGCATGATCCAGATAAGATCGTTGAGATTTGCAAGGCCCTTGCTCCGACATTTGGCGGTATAAATTTAGAAGATATCCGTGCTCCAAAGTGCTTTGAGATCGAGAGAAAGCTTCAAGAAGCAGTTGATATTCCTGTAATGCACGACGATCAGCACGGCACGGCGATGATAACAAGTGCTGGCATGATAAATGCGATGGAAATTTCTGGCAAAGATATATCTAAGATAAAAATCGTAGTTAGCGGCGCAGGCGCAGCTGGCATTGCATGCGCGAAGATGTATAAAGCGCTTGGTGCAAAACACATCGTTATGATAGATAGCAAAGGCGTAATTCATTCAAAAAGAACAGACCTAACACCTGAAAAGGTAGAGTTCGCGCTTGAAACTGAGGATAGAACTCTAGCTGATGCGATGAGGGGTGCTGATATGTTTTTAGGTCTTTCTAAGCCTGGTGTTCTTACAAAAGAGATGGTTGCTTCAATGAATAAAGAACCTATCATCTTTGCTTTGGCAAACCCAGTGCCTGAAATTTATCCAGAGGATGTTGAGGCTGTAAGAAGTGACGTTATGATGGGTACAGGCAGAAGTGACTATCCTAACCAAGTAAATAACGTGCTAGGTTTCCCATTTATCTTTAGAGGTGCGCTTGACGTTAGAGCTAAAAAGATCACTGAAAATATGAAAATGGCTGCAGCTAGAGCGCTTGCACAACTTGCAAAAGAGCCAGTGCCAGCTGAAGTTTTAAAGGCAAGTGGCGTTAGTGAGCTAAAATTTGGCAAAGAGTATATTATCCCAAAACCATTTGACAAACGCGTGCTAACAGCGGTTGCTCCAGCAGTTGCAAAAGCTGCGGTTGAAGATGGCGTGGCGAGAGTAAAAGATTTTGATGTTGAGGCTTATAGAGCCAAACTTGCAAAAGGATTTTAAATTTTAGCCCAATCTTGGGCTAAATTCTTTTCTTGGCATTTTGTAAAGATAAACCCTATAAAAACAGTAAATTTAAGGATAAAAATGCAAAACGTTAAACTCATCTCGCACCCACTGATCGAGCATAAATTAACCATTCTACGTGATAAAAACACCCAACCTTTTCAGTTTCGTATGCTAGTTGATGAGATCAGTTATCTTATGATATTTGAAGCGACTAGAAATTTAAAAGTAAAAGATGTAAAAGTCCAAACTCCAGTTGCGGTGGCAGATGCAAAAAGGCTTACTACAAAGGTGATGATATGCCCTATTTTAAGGGCCGCACTTGGCATGCTTGATAGCGTTTTTACCATCATTCCAGATGCAAGTGTGGGCTTTTTGGGTTTTCAGCGAAACGAAGAGACCGCTCAGGCTGAGTTTTTCTACGCAAAGCTTCCAAAAGACGCAAAAGAGCGCATGGCGATCATCATCGACCCTATGTTTGCAACTGGTGGCACGGCGATAGATGCGGTCAAATTCTTGCGTGAAAAGGGCGTTAAGGAGATCAAATTTATCTCTATCATCGCTGCTCCTGAGGGGTTAAAGAGATTTAGCGAAATTTATCCAGACGTCGAGGTTTATACGGCATCGATTGACGAGAAACTAAACGAGAAAAACTACATCGTTCCAGGTCTTGGTGACGCTGGCGATAGAGTTTTTAACACGCTTTAAGGGCTAAATTTGAATAAAAGACTTTTGCCAGCCTTAGTCGCCTTTATCATTGCTATTATTGTTGGCACTTTTTTCTTTTCAAATAATGGTAGTGAAGCAAATAAAAACGCTCAAATTTTACTTGAGCAACTAAACAAAGAGGGGCAAAAGAGCCAAAATCTTGCAGAAAATGGCTCATACACCTCAAAAGATGAGGTCGCTCTTTATATTTATAAATTTAACAAGCTACCAAAAAATTTCATAACCAAAAAAGAGGCACTTGATCTTGGCTGGGATGCAAAAAGCGGAAATTTATGGCAGATAAGCGGTGGCAAAAGTATCGGTGGAGATAGATTTTCAAACAGAGAAAAGAGGCTACCTGAAGCTGATGGCAGAAAGTGGTTTGAGTGCGATGTAAATTATAATGGTGGCAGGCGCGGCGCTGAGAGAATTTTATACTCAAACGACGGACTTATCTACTACACGCCTGATCACTACGAGCATTTTTACCTGCTTTATGAAAGGAGGACGCAATGAAAATCGTGATCTTAGATGCCAAAAAGATGCTCGAAAAAGAAAAAATGTATGAGCATTTTGCTAAGAAATTTGACCTGCCAGAGTACTACGGCAAAAATTTAGACGCGCTCTTTGACTGCCTTTGTGAGATAAATGAGCCAACGCTTATAAAGCTAAAAAACGAAAATGTTTTAGATGGTGCCACAAAAGAGAGCTTAACCCAGCTATTTAGCGACGTTTGCAACGAAAATGAGCTAGTTAAATTTAAGCTTGTAAAAGATGAAAAATGATATTTGGAAAGATTGATTATCTAAATTTACTCCCATTTCACGTATTTTTAAAATCAGCCCCACTAAGCTCTCAGATAAAAAAGGCGATCGAGTTTAAAAAGGGCGTGCCAAGCAAGCTAAATAGAGCCCTAAATGCCAGAAAGATCGATGCTGCAGTTATCTCAAGCATAGCAAGCAAAAAGGCAAATTTAAAGAAGCTAAATTTTGGAATAGTCGCCAAAAAAGATGTAAAAAGCGTGCTTGTTCGCAAAAACTCAGCCCCAAAGCCAGATCCTGCCTCAGCTAGCTCAAACGCCCTAGCCAAGGTGCTTAAACTAAATGGAGAGGTGATCATAGGCGACAGGGCGCTAAAGGCATACTTAAGCGAGGGCAAAGAGTGCTTTTATGACCTTGGTAAAATTTGGTATGAAAAGACAAATTTGCCATTTGTTTTTGGTAGATTTTCTTACGTAAAAAATGGCTCGTTTTACAAAAAACTGGTCGCAAAATTTTTGCAAAAAAATGTAAAGATCCCAAACTATATCTTGGCTAAGTACGCTAAAAGTCGCGACATAAGCGAGCAAGATATCAAGTGGTATTTGAAATTTATAAGCTACAAAATAGGCCCAAAAGAGCAAAAATCACTCAGAAAATTTTTTAAAGAAAATAGACTATTAAAAGTAGCAAAAAGAATTAAATTTTTATAGCTTCTTAGCAGCTGCCAAGAAGCTATAAAATTTAGTGATGCATGTGCATATTAGTTGAGTTATCATCACTCATATTTTGCATCATCATATTCATATGCATCTCACCCATATTTTGCATCATCTTGTGGTGATCGTGCATTGGCATATCTGCTGGCATGTTCATTGGCATATTCATATGCATACCCATCTCACCGTTTTCAGCCTTGTAGCCAGTTATGGTAGGATCAACCATGCCAAATATCATTGCGACGTGTGCGACGATCAAGGCAAATATGAGTAGGAAAAAGTGAAGCTTTAGCTTTGCCTTTTCGCTTGCGTTTTTGTAGATCAAATTTAGCTCTAAAAGCGCGATGCCAAGAAGTGGTATGACGCTGATGAGATATGAGTAGACAGCGATGACATCGGCATATCCACGCCATTTTATACTTGGATAAATTTTTGCCATAAAATAGATCACAAGAGCTGTAAAATAGACCCCAAGCACTATGCCAGCAAATTTGCCAACAGCCTTATAGCCAGCATTTTTACCGCTATCCATGTGATACATAGTGAGAAACTCCATCGCCACTAAAAGCTCCGTAAGCCCCACAGGTATCACCATGAAGAGGATTAGATTGTAAGGTTGATTGAGCGATAAAAGCTCCATGTAGTGTGTCATTACCATTGTAAGTCCTTTGTAAAAAATTTAAAGAAGATTAACGCCAAATTGCTAATAATTATAAAATATCAAGATAACAAATTTAAGCGGATGTTAAATTTACTCCTAGCTTGGCTAAGAGTAAATTTAAGCTAGTCTTTAAACTCGTGTGAGATGACTGGAGAAAATTCTTCCCAATGAAGTTTGGTTTTAATAGTTGGCATCTTGCTTTGATAAGGCTCTTTTTTAAGCGCAGCAACCGCGACGCTATCGCCTTGTGGCTTGGCTGGTGCTTCTAGGCTTAAAACGGCTCTTTCAAGCTCGATGAAGTCTTTTAAGATGAGCGCATAGGAGCGGAAGAAATTTGCATTTTTATGAGCCAAAAGTAGCGAGCCAAACTCATCTATAAATAAATTTAAAGTCTCGCCAAAGAGCTTGTCACTGATATTTTTCGCGCCGTTAAATTCATCACTTAAAAATGTTGCCATCGCTAAAAATATAAAGCCAACATAGTCCTCGCTATCCTTGCAAAGCTCCTTATCACGCCTATATGGGCTAAGCTTTAGGCAGTGTATCACCCTAAGTCTAGCCGCGCCGTTATCTCTACCCTCTTCATAAAATGAGGCGCTTAAAGGGATATTTGTAAAGCCAAAAAGAACGTCATTTTGCTCGCTTGTAAGCTCATCAAAGCTAAATTTATCTAAATTTGCAAACGCCTCTGCGCTTTGCTTGCTCAAAGGATTTTGCGCTAGGTAGCTAAGCTGCTCCTTCCACCTAGCAAATCCATCATCACTGGTGTGAAAAAAGAGTGGATATGCCAAAAATTCGTAAAAATATGACCTTGCTTTTATGATGTTTTTATCCATTTAATAAATCCTCTTTCATCGCATTTAGCTGGGCTTGCACCATGATCTTTGCCTTGCAGTCAGCGCAGCAGTAAAGTGACTTGATCTTGGCTCTGTCGTTGCCAAAACGTGGCTGCATGATCGATGCGATCTTCTCGACCGCCTTTTTAGTCGCAAACTCTTTTCCGCACTCAACACAGGCAAAAAGCTCATCTCGTGCCAGCTCATTATATGTAAAAAACTCAGGCTTAAGAGAAATTTTTCCAACTTCAAGGCTTATGGTGTCTTTTTCAGCACAGCTTAGTTCGCAGTATCCACAAGCTGTACAGACGCTTGGATTAAATAAAATCGAATTTGTCTTTTTATCAGCTACTAGCGCACTTACGTTACAAGCACCAACGCAACTTAGACAAAGTGTACAGCTATCAGTGTTTATCTTGACATCGCCATATCTTATCATCTCGCCGCTTTTTATCACGCCAAGATCCTCGCTGCCTACTAAAAACTCGAGCCTTTTTGCAAAAATTTCTCTTTTTGGCAAGGCATATTCGTTTATCGTGTGTTGTGAGTCAGCTATAAATTTTGCCTTTTTGAGCGCATCTTCAAGCTCATTTTTATCTTTAGCGTGATAGATCGCCGTTTCTTTAAATTTAAGCTCATAAATTTGATTTAAGATGCTAATGGCGTCTTTTTCGCCTTTGCCAAGAGTTTTGCTAAATAAAATCACACTCGCACCACTTTCTTGAAGCAATGTAAGTAGATGCGCTTGATTTAACATATGTGGTGCTAATATGAAAAAAGGTAGGACATTTTCAGGTAGGCTTATATTTAGCTCGTCTAAATTTATTTCATTAGAAATTATTAGTGGAATTTTACTTTTATAAAGCTTGGCGATAGTGGCAAATGAGTTTTGTGGCATAAGTGTAGAGTCAAGAGATCCGCTAGGGCAGACGCTAATGCAGTTACCACAATTTACGCAATCGATTTGTGAGAAAACAAGATGCTTTGTCTCGTCTTCTTTTAAAATGGCTACAGTTGGACAAACATTAACACAGCGTCCACAAATTTCATTTCGTCGTTCGTGATATTGACAGATCGAAGAGTCATATTGAGTTAGGCTTTTGTACTTAAATTTTGGAGTTTTTTCATTTAAAATTTTAAGTACAGCTTCATCTTTTAGCCCAGCTATTTCGTAACAGCCGCTTTGCTTTAGCATATAATCTCTTGCGTTTTCAACCAAGAAAAAGTCACAATCGACCTCAAATTCGTCATTTGCTCTAAGTATCAAAACACTAAGTTCGCCAGCTGCTCCATAAATAAATTTTACTTCAAAGTGCGTGAGTTCAATGACTTTATAGCCATTTTCTTTTAATAAATTTGCTAGCTCCTCACGGCCTGAGTTGCTTACTATTACGACATTTTTGCCGACTTCTTTTTCGTAATCAACATCCTTTGCCATGTCAAATGCAGTTGCTCTTGCTTCATAAAGTAAAAGTGTATTTTTAGCCTTTTCTAATACGCTTGCGGTTGTATTTTTTAGATAAAAATTTATCTCAGATGCGGTAATGTTTGCTTTAAGCTTTGGCGAGTTAGAAACTAAATATTCTTCCTTTTCGTTATTTATTTCTATCTGTTCATTTAGCATTAAAGTATCGTCAAAATCGTTATAAAAGCCAAATTCTTTCATAGTTTCTCCTATTATCAAAAACAGGCTTATTTTAATATTAATGGGATTAATGGACTCTGAATTTTATATGTTCCTTTTTGCTCTAAGGTTTAATTTATAATATTTTTTATGTTAAAATCACGGCTTGGTAAAACTAACTTACTAGGAGCACGAATTGAGCGATTTAAGAGATATCCCACAAGTTGATAAAATCATAAAAAACGAAGCATTTTCAGGATTTGATATAAATTTAGTCACATTGCTTGCGAGGCAAATTTTAAATGAAGTTAGAGCTAAAATTTTAAATGAAAATGCAAATTTTGCGTTGCAAGAAATAATAGATTTAATCCTAAACGAATATCATAAATTTAATAAATCAAGCCTTCAAAGAGTGCTAAATTTAACTGGTGTAACCATTCACACAAACCTTGCTAGAAGCGTAATCGATAAAGAAATTTTAAGCCGAGCGACGCCAATTATTACAGGATATTCTAACCTTGAATATAACCTAGAAACGGGCAGTCGTGGTAACAGATATGACTATATAGGCTCACTCATAGCAAGAGCATTTGGCTTTGAAGATGCCATCGTAGTAAATAACAACGCAAGCGCTGTATTTTTGGTGCTAAACACCTTTGCAAGAGGCAGAGAAGTCGTCGTTAGCAGAGGCGAACTAGTCGAGATCGGCGGTAGTTTTAGAGTGCCAGAAGTTATGGCAAATGCGGGCTGCTTTTTGAAAGAGGTTGGCACGACAAACAAAACTAAGCTAAAAGACTACGAAGAGGCAATTAATGAAAATATGGCGATGCTTGTAAAGGTTCATCGCTCAAATTTTGACATTGTGGGTTTTAGCGAAGAGGTTACAGCAAATGAACTAAGCAAATTGGCATGTGAGCAAAATTTGATAGATTATTTTGATCTTGGCAGTGGATTTTACGGAAATTTGCCGTTTAACTTAGATAAAAATGAGCCAGATCTAAAAAATTTAAAGGATGTTTCGCTAGTTAGCTTTAGCGGTGACAAACTCCTTGGTGCAGTGCAGTGCGGCATAATAGTTGGCAAAAAAGAGCTCATCGCAAAGCTTAAAAAAAATCAGCTTTTAAGAATGCTTCGCGTCGATAAAGTGATCATCTCGCTTTTGGCTGAGAGCATGAAAGCTTATTTAAATAAAGAATTTGAGCTAATCACAACACAAAAACTACTTCACAAAAGCGTAAAAGAGCTTGAAAACTTAGCAAATTTTATAAATAAGAATCTAAAAACATCGCTAGAAATCGTTCGCACACAAACCTTTGTAGGAGGCGGTGCGATGCCAAATAAAAAAATTCCAAGCGTGGCTTTGGCGGTTAGTGGAGATGCAGTTTTAAATGAGCAGAAATTTAGGCAAAAAAAGGTAATCGGCCGCATAGAAAATGATAAATTTTTGCTTGATTTAAGAACGCTTTTAGATGAAGATGTAAATGAACTAATAAAAATAATAAATGAAACGGAAGAAAAATGAGTTTAATAATAGGAACAGCAGGGCATATCGACCACGGCAAAACCGCACTTATAAAAGAGCTAAACGGCTTTGAGGGGGATAATCTTGAAGAGGAGAAAAAGCGTGGCATAACGATCGATCTAAGCTTTTCAAATTTAAGTAAAAATGATGAAAATATCGCCTTTATCGATGTGCCTGGGCATGAAAATCTAATAAAAACGATGATAAGTGGCGCATATGGCTTTGATGCGTGTTTGTTTGTTGTGGCGGCAAATGACGGGCTTATGCCTCAAAGCTTAGAGCACCTTGAAATTTTAAATCTCCTTGGCGTGAAATCTGTGATCGTGGCACTTACAAAGTGCGACCTCGTAGATGAAGCGACTATAAATTTAAGAAAAAAAGAGATAAGAGAGGAAATTTCTAAATTTAAAAACCTGCAAATTTTAGAAATTTTTGCCGTTAGTATAAAGGATAAGGCAAGTATAGATGAGCTTAGAAACTACCTCTTTACACTAAGGGCTAAAAAACGCGAAGAAGATGGCGTTTTTAGATACTACATCGATAGGGTCTTTAGCCTTAAAGGTATCGGTAACGTCGTAACTGGCACCGTGATAGAGGGAAGCGTTAGTAAAAATGAGAAGCTTTTTAACTACGACGCTGGCAAAGAGGTACTCGTAAGAAGTGTGCAAAGCCATGATGAATTTGTGGATCGTGCAGGTGTTAGTAGTCGTGTGGCACTAAATCTAACTGGCATAGAGCTTAGTGAGCTAAAAAAGGGGCAGCTACTTAGTAAAAAGGGCTTTTTTAGAGGTTTTAGAGAGATAGACGCGGTCGTAACTGCTAAAAATCTCATTCACTCTCAAAGTGTAACATTTTGTGTGGGCGCTAAAAATGTCCCTGCAAAGGTGCTAATACTAAGCCAAAAAGATGATAGCTACTTTGTTACTTTTAAATTTCAAAGCGATATGTTTTTGAAATTTGACGAGACTTTTGTGCTTATCTCAGATGCACGAGTGATAGGAGGTGGCAGAGTGCTAAATCCTGTGCTTGAGCCACTAAAAAAAGCTGGCAAAATTCTCTTTTTGGCTGCACTTTTAAAGCACGATTTTGTGGAGGCATTTTCTATACTTAAAGAAGCTCACAAAAATGGCTTTGGCATTATCTCGTCTTATCAAAGATTTGGCCTAAGTCACGAAGAGGCCGTAAATGTGGCCAAAAAAGTCTCAAACGTCTTTGTCGATGAAAAAGCTTTAAATATCTACGATCTAAGCGCGGTTGAGCGGATAAAGTCTGTGGTTAAATTTATGATAGAGAAGAATGAATTTGCTGTTTTCTCAGCTCAAAGTATAAGCCTAAAGCTTGCTTGGGCTAGTCAAAATTTGGCTCAAAAAGCACTTGATGAGCTTGAAAGTATAAACTTAATCTCTAAAAATGATGGCGTCTATACAAAAAAAGGCGTTGATATAAGCAAACTAAAAGTAAGGCTTGAAGAGAAAATTTATGAAATTTTAGAAAGCGGAAAGCTAGCTCCAACGGCACCTTATAATATATATGATGAGCTGGAAATAGATAGGCTAAGTGGTGATAATGCACTTAAAAAACTAACTGCAATGGGCAGAGTTGTAAGGCTGGAGCATAATCTTTTTATCACTAGAAATTCGCTAAAAATGGCACTTGATAAGCTAAGAGAGATCATCAAAAATCAAGGCTTTGTAAATGTTACAAACGCCAAGGATGTACTAAATTTAAGTAGAAAATATGTAATCGCTTATCTTGAGCAACTTGACCTTGAGAGTGACATAATGAAGCAAGGAAATGATAGAGTCTTTCGTGGTTAGTATTCATTTACAAAAAGTAAATATAATCCGCCAAATTTTTAAAAAGGAAAAAAATGAAAAAAGTGGTTTTGGCCTCAATAATAGCGGCAACTAGCCTAATGGCAGCTAGCAATAAGCAAATAGAAGATTTTTACTCAGAAGTTTTTAAAAATCAAAATATCGATGGTGTTAATGTAAAAGTCGTAGAACGCACTAAAATTTTAGATGATATAGAAAAAGTAAGCTTAAAATTTAGCAAAGGAGATATGTCTCAAGAAGATGTGACTTTTGTTAAGGGCGATCTTATGTTTCCTGATGTTGTAAATTTAAAGGAGCAAAAGTCTTATTTAGCTGAAGAAAAAAAAGTAATCGCAGAAAAAGCAGCACTTGATTTAGTAAAATCACTAGCTAAAATTTATAAAAATGAAGACAAGGCAAATGTTGTAACTCTTGGCAATGATAGCAAAAAGCCAACTCTTATCATGTTTTCAGATCCTGAATGCCCATATTGTAGAGCCGAGCTAGCAAAGATCGAAACAACGTTAAAAGACAATAATGTTGAAATTATCTTAACTCCAGTGCATGAATTATCGTCTTTGCAAAAAAGTGCTTTGATCTATAAAGATATAAAAAATGCGAAAAGTGATAGCGATAAGGTTAAAATTTTAAGAAAGTATTTCTCTGAAGATTATAACGTAGATGAAAAAAATGTTAGCAAAGAAGAGAGCGACAAGATAGATACTTTACGTAAAAAATATTTCTCAGCTGGCGTTAGATCAGTGCCATTTATAATAAATAAAAGTGATTTAAAATAATCTTTTCTAGGGAGCTCTCCCTAGAATTTATACTTTAAATTAGCCTTTCTCTCAAAATTCATAAAAGTTAAAATATTAAATATATTTTCTTATATTTTTAACAATAACTTAACATATTTAATTAAAGCTTTATATTTACTTTGATTATCTTGCAATTATGCTAAATTTGCAGAGTTTAAATCTAGGCTATAAAAAGCCCTGAAATAGGCCTTGCAATATTTTAGAATTTCTAAAGTTGCAAATTGTGAAGACCAATCAAACCAAATTCTCAAATTTTTAAGTTTGAGAGCTAAGGAGAAAAAATGCAAGGATCAAGAAGAGATTTTCTAAAAAAATCTCTAAAAGTCGGTGCTGCCGGCGGTGTACTCGCAGTCTCAGCCGTAGCAAAAGTGACTAGTGACGACTTAGCTCCTGATGACAATGGTGTCGTCGTTGGCAAGTCAAACAAAAAAGAGGTGCTTTATAAAAAAAGCAAGAACTGGGAAACCTACTATAAAATCGCTTACTAAGGGAGAAAACCATGAGTGATGCACGTATAGGAAGACGTTCATTTTTAAAGCTAGCCGCACTTGGTGCTGGAAGCACAATGGCTTTTGGAGAAAATGAAACGATAAGAAAAGCAAGTGATGAGGAGATAAAAAATCCTTTCCCTGGCTCAAAAAAGGTTAGAACGATTTGTTCTATTTGCTCAGCAGGCTGTGGTATCGAGGCTGAGGTAAAAGATGGTGTTTGGGTTCGTCAAGATATGGCGATGCATCATCCGATATCTCAGGGCTCACACTGCTCAAAAGGTATCGATCAGATCGATCTTACACACAGCAAACAACGTATCAAATATCCTATGAAAAAAGTTGATGGTAAATGGCAAAGAATTTCATGGGATCAAGCTGTAAATGAGATCGGCGATAAGATGCTTCAGATCCGCAAAGAAGATGGCCCTGATAGTGTTGTTTTCTTAGGATCGGCTAAATTTAATAATGAGCAAGCATATTACTTTAGAAAATTTTGTGCATTTTGGGGTACAAACAGTAACGATCACGTAGCAAGAATTTGACATAGCGCAACAGTCGCCGGTGTGGCGAATACTTGGGGTTATGGCGCGATGACAAACCACTTTGGAGATATGGCTGCGAACTCAAAATGTATATTTATCATTGGAGCGAACCCAGCTGTGGCGAACCCAGTTGGTGGCATGAAGCACACTTTACAAGCAAAAGATAGAAACAATGCAAAAGTAATTGTAGCTGATCCAAATTTTACAAAGACAGCTGCACATGCTGATCTTTATTTGAGGCAAAGATCAGGAACTGATATTGCACTTGTTTATGGTCTTATTCATATCATTCTTAAAAATGGTTGGGAAGATAAAGAATTTATAGAAAATAGAACTTACGGTATTGATGAGATAAGAAAAGAGGCTGAGCACTGGACACCAGAGGTTACATCTGATGTTACTGGAGTACCAGTTGATAAACTACTAAAAGCTGCAGATATACTAGCTCATACAAAACCGGGTACTGTTGTTTGGGCTCTTGGTATAACTCAACACTCAGTTGGTACATCAAATACAAGAATTTTACCTATCCTTCAACTAATTCTAGGAAATATGGGTAAAGCAGGTGGTGGCTGTAATATTATTCGTGGTCACGACAATGTTCAAGGCTCAACTGATATGTGTAACCTTTCAGATAGCTTGCCAATGTATTATGGCTTAACTGATGCAGCATGGAAATATTACTGCAAAGGCTGGGGCGTTGATTATGATGAATTTATTAAACGCTTTGCAGTCTCAACAAAAGAGCCAAAACAAGGTGGCGCTCCTGTTAAAAACACAGTCTTTGAAGAGTATTATTACCACGATCCTAAACATCCAGAAGATAGAAACTGGAGAAACGAAAAAGGCTGGTCACTTTCAAAATGGTGGCAAGGCGTCTTGAAGGAGGAGAATACATTTAGTAGTGGTGCATTGAGAGTTCTTTGGGTTCAAGGAACTGGTCTAACGTCTATGGCGCACCTAGCTAAAATTCAAGAAGCAGCTTCAAAACTAGATATGATCGTTGTAGCTGAGCCATTTGTAAATGAAATTTCTATCCTTTCAGACAGAAAAGATGGCGTTTATATCTTGCCAGTAGCAACTGCATTCGAAAATGAAGGTCACTTAAGCGCAACAAATCGCTCAGGTCAATGGAGAACAAAAGTTGTTGATCCACTTTATGAGAGCAAGGGCGATCACGAAGTAATGTTCTTGTTTGCTAAGAAATTTGGTTTTTACGATGAATACGTAAAAGGCATGAAAATGGGTATCGTAGATCGTGAAATAAAACAAGTAAAAGATGACTTTGTATGGCCTGATGATGCGACAAATGAGATAGCAAGGATTGGAAATTCTATAGGTTATGGTGGTAGAACAGCCGAGATGTTTAGACGCCATCAAGCAAACTGGGATAAATTTGATCCAGATACGCTAATAGGTATTGGCGGTGAAGTCAAAGGCGAATACTACGGTAAACCATGGCCAGCATGGGATGAAAAACACCCTGGAACACCAATACTATATGATATGAGCAAGCCTTATGTTGAAGGTGGTTCAGGCTTTAGAAATCGCTTTGGTCTAGAGCATAATGGCGTTAGTCAGCTAGCTAGCGAAGAGACAACACTTGTTGGCTCAGCTATAAAAGGTGGCTATCCACAAATCACAAAAGAGAATATAGAAAAAGTCTTAGGCATAACTCTAACTGAAGAAGAGAAAGCTAAGATGGGGCCAAGCTGGAGTATGGATTATAGTGGTATTATCTTTGAAAAATGCCGTGAAAAAGGTGTTGTACCTTATGGTAATGCAAGGGCAAGAGCTATCGTTTGGGAATTCCTCGATCCTATTCCAAAACATAGAGAGCCTGTTCACTCACCACGCTGGGATCTTGTTCAAAAGTATCCGACATTTGAAGATCAAGCTAGAAATTTCCGTGTTTCTACTAAGTTTAAGTCAGAGCAACAAGCAAAAGATTGGTCGAAAGAATTTCCAATTGTGTTTAGTACGCAACGTGTCGTAAATCTAAGTGGTGCTGGTATGATCGAAAGAACTAGTAAATATCTATCAGCTATTACGCCAGAAATGTTTGCTAATGTTAATCCAGAGTTAGCTTTAAAATATGGCATAAAAGACCGCGATATGATGTGGATCCACAGCCCACAAGGCACAAAGATCAAAGTAAGATGCTATCACAGCCAGATGGTAACTCCAGATAGAATTTGTATGCCATACAACTTCGCTGGTATTATGCAAGGCGTTGATCTTTCAGCTCGCTATCCAGAGGGCACTAAGCCTTATGTTATTGGTGAAAGTTATAACACTGTTACTAACTATGGATTTGACCCAGTTACTCAAATTTCAGAGTTTAACGCAGGTCTTTGCCGCATAGAGAAAGCTGAGGAAAATACATTTAAAACATCGTTTTTCCATGAATATGGCGAGAGAGATGCCATGGGTAAAGAGTAAGGAGGAATAAAATGGCAAGAATGAAATTTTTCGTAGATACTGATAGATGTATTAGTTGTTATGGTTGCCAAGTTGCTTGTTCTTCTGCTCATGAACTTCCAGTGGGAATTTATAGAAGGAAGGTCATTACACTTCACGATGGTATCGAAGGTAAAGAGGTTTCAACTACCATTGCATGCCAACACTGTACTGATGCACCTTGTGAGCAAGTTTGCCCAGTTGATTGTTTCTACATTAGAGCTGATGGCATCGTGCTTCACGATAAAAATATATGCATAGGCTGTGGTTACTGCTTATATGCTTGTCCATTTGGTGCGCCGCAGTTCCCTAAAGACGGGGCATTTGGCGTAAAAGGCGTAATGGATAAATGTACTATGTGCGCAGGCGGTCCAGAGCCAACTAACTCACACGAGGAGAGAGAGCTTTACGGTCAAAATAGAATGGCTGAGGGCAAAGTTCCTATGTGTGCGGCTATCTGTTCTACAAACGCGCTTTTAGTTGGCGACGCTGCTGAGGTTTCAAATGTATATCGCAAACGCGTTATGCTAAGAAATACAGGACTAAACGTATAACACTAAGGAGGGCGCTTGCTCTCCTTTTAAATTTATAAAATTTAAATTATTTTTATGATTTTTATAATCTAAAATTTCATCAATAATTTTTCTTATCTATTGAAATTATCAAAAATATATAACTTTTTTATATCGATATGAAATTTTACTCTAACCCTCTAAAGCCCTAAATTTATGTAAAGTTGATTATTAGATTGTAAAAAATATTATTTATACTTTCAATTTACATTCTTTTATGATAATCGTTTTTATTTTAATTAAAGTAAAACCTTGGTAATATCTCGCTTTAAAATAATCTCACAGGTGGTTTAATTAATGAATAAATTTTTTAAATTTATGCTTATCATGCTACTGCCTATCTGGCTTGTAGCAAAAAATGACGACTACACACAAGTCGCAGCTCAGATAAAAGAGTCATTACAAAAAGTAATAACAGAGTATAGAGCGGGCAATGTTGAACAAGCGGTTAGTGATACTCAAAATGCTTATTTTGGCTTATTTGAAGATGTCGAAGCTGGCATCAGAATAAATTTAGGTCAGAAAAAAGCTTACTCAATGGAGAAGCAGTTTGGCGAGATCAGAAAGGCGATAAAAGCAGGCGAAGCGCCAGATGATGTGCAAAAAAGAATAGATCAGATAAATAGCGAGATCGCTGAAGTTCTACCAGTTATCTTAAAAGGACATAGACTAGTTGGTGAGTATTCAGACAGCCCAGCTCAAGCTGCTACAACTGATTATGATACTTCTAAATTTATCCCTGAGTGGAAAGTGGCATTTGCAAATTTATCAGCTGATCTAGATAAAGCAATAGCAAGCTACGAGAGCGATAAACAAGATGATGCTAAAAGTGCTATCCAAGATGCTAAATTTACAGACTACAGAAATACTCAACTTGAAATCGCTATTCGCCAGCATATAGAAAATGGTAAAAGCATAGATGCTGATATCCAAAGAAAGATGGGCGAAGCGATCAGCGGCATCACAAATGGTATAAGCAAAGATGATTTTAAAACTAAGCTAGATGAGATCAAAAAGCTAGCTTATGACGCTGTCTCAAAACTCCCAGCAGATACTGCAAAACTAGCAAAAGTTGATATGAGTGATGTAGAAGCAGCTTCTGAAGAAGATAGTGGTACAGATTATACCAAAGTCGTTCAAAACATAAACGACAAAATTCAAGCTGCTATCACACTTTATAAAAATGGTGATGTAAAAAAAGCTATGGGCGATATCCAAGACATCTACTTTGATGAGTTTGAAGGTAGCGGTATGGAGAATAAAGTAGGCGCAATAGATGTAAATTTAAAAACAGCTATTGAAGCTACATTTGGCAATCTTGTAGCCCTTATGAAATCAGGTGTAGACGAAAAAACTCTTCAAGAAAGCGCAAGCAAGATGTCATCTCAGCTAGCAGCCGCACTTGAAAAAACTAGCGGTTCAAGCTCACCTTGGACGCTATTTATCTGGGCGCTAACTATAATCTTAAGAGAGGGCTTTGAAGCTCTTATCATCGTTGCAGCCGTCGTTGCATATCTTGTAAAAACTGGCAATGCAAAAGCTATGGGTAAGGTCGTATATAGCTCAGTTGGCGTGGCTGTCATCTTAAGCTTTGTCATGGCGTGGATCATGAACGTCATCTTTGGCGAGGCAGCAGGTCAAAAAAGAGAGCTTATGGAAGGCATCACAATGCTTGTTGCAGTGGGACTTCTATTTTATGTTGGTTTCTGGCTTCTTTCAAATGCTGGCGCTAAAAAATGGAACGACTACATCAAATCACATGTATCTGAGTCTATCTCAAGTGGCTCAAGTACAGCGCTTTGGTGGACTGTATTTTTAGCAGTATTTAGAGAGGGTGCTGAAACTGTACTATTTTATCAGGCACTTATTTTTGGAGCTAAAGATTCAGCTGGTTACTCGATGATTGCAGCTGGCTTTGTGATAGGACTTGTCGTTCTTTTAATAGTCTATTTCTTATTTAAAATTTTTGCTGTTAAAATTCCTATTAAACCATTTTTTATATTTACGTCAGCGATCATCTTTTATATGTCGATCGTCTTTGTTGGCAAGGGTGTTGGCGAACTAGTTGAAGGTAAAATTTTCATCCCAACTATCATAAAAGGACTTAGCTTCCCTGACTGGATGAGAGACTGGCTAGGACTTCAGCCATATTACGAGAGCTTAGTGCCTCAAATCATTATGGTGCTTGCCCTAATTATAGGCATTGTTATCATGAAATCAAAACAAAATAAAAAATAATCTTATTTAAAGGAGAGAATATGAATAAAATTCTTAGTTCAGCTCTAGCACTTAGTCTAGCAGCTGGTTTTGCACTTGCTGGAGAGCACCCAATTGGCGAGCCTGTAGAGGCTAATGGAATGGAGATAGCTGCTGTTTATCTAGAGCCAATCGATATGGAGCCAAAAGGCGTTGATCTAGCTCCAAGCCTAGCTGACCTTCACTTAGAAGCTGACATCCACGCTGTAAAAGGCAATAAAAACGGCTTTGGCGAAGGCGAGTGGATCCCATATCTAAAGATCAACTATGAGCTAAAAAACCTTGATAATGGTAAAACTAAAAAAGGTACATTTATGCCGATGGTTGCAAGTGATGGCCCACACTACGGTGCTAACGTAAAAATGGATACAGGTGTTGGTAACTATGAGCTTAAATTTCACATCGACAATCCAGAAAAACAAGGCTTTGGTCGCCACGCTGACAAAGAGACTGGTGTTGGTAAATGGTTTGAGCCTTTCACAACAACTTATAAATTTCAATGGACAGGTGGTCCTGTTAAATAATCACTTTGGGGCTTTCTCGCCCCTTTTTAAAAATTCTCATAGGGTTTAGTTATGTCAATTTACTTCTATCAGGTCTTTTTAGCCCTCCTTGGATTTACGCTTTTTGCTGCCTTAAATAACAATGGCAAAAGTTTAAAAACGATCTTTTTACCGTCATTTCTTGGCGTTGTTGCTGGTGTGCTTATCTTTAAAGCTGCTCGTCATGCGCTTATTGATGATCAGTTTAAAATTTTCATAGATTCTGTGACACTAGTTTTTCTACTCATTAGCATTTTATGGATATTTTTCGAGCTTAAGATAGCAAAAATTGTAACGTTTTTTATTTTAGGCATCGGCTTTGGCTTTGGCTATAGTTCAAGCAGTGTGTTATTCCCGCTATTTGGTAGCGAACTGCTTGACACGCTTTCAGTCATAAGCTTCTTTTTGATGATCTTTGCGATGATCTTGATACTATTTTTATTTTTCTTCATTTCAAATTTAAAAGCAAGCATCCCATCATCAATAGCTAAAATTTTAGCTCTTATCACATTAGTATTTTTACTAGTTGATAGAAGCTCACAAACTGCACTTGAGCTTTTACGTGCAGGCGCTTTAAAGATAAGTAGCGAGCTAAATTCTCAAATTTTATCTATCAGCGCAAAAGGCATCTACGTCACAGAATTTAGTGCCTATTTTTACATAGTAGTGATCCTTCTTTTATGCATCATCGCGCTTTGCTTTGTGCCAAAGAGTATCGATAAGAGCACGTTTGGCTCTATCAAATACCGCTTTACAAAAGCCATTAGAGAAAATGTCTTTGACAATGCAAAATTTGCATTTTGCAGCGTTTTAATAGCGCTTGGATTTTCACTTTATTTTGATCTTTACGCATCTCGCCCACCTCAAATTTCAGAGCCGGTCTTGGTTGAGCCAGTGGGAGATAAATTTATATTTGATGTTGATATGCTAAAAGATAATGAACTTCACAGATTTGCCTACATCACAGATGAGGGTAAACAGATAAGATTTTTCTTACTAAACCGCTTTAGTGACCGCCCATCTCCAGTCATCGTCTTTGACTCGTGTATGATCTGCGGCGACATGGGCTATATCAAGAAAGGAAATGACCTTATTTGTATCTCTTGTAATGTTAGAATTTTCTTGCCGTCAGTTGGCAAAGAGGGTGGTTGTAACCCGATCCCTATGGCATTTACCTTTGATGGTAAAAATATCATAGTTGATTACAAAACGATCGTCGCAGGGGCAAACTACTTCAGCAAGGTCGTCGAAAAGATGGTGCTTGACCCAGTTAGTCGCAAAAAGGTGAGCAATCTTGATTCAAGATCATATTTATACTACGGACGCACATATTTCTTTGAAAATAACGAAACTCAGGCGAAATTTGAAGCAAATCCAGAAAAATATGTAGAAACAAATGGAACGTTAAAATGAAAAATATGCAACTAAGAATGATAAAAAGCTCGATCACGGGCTCAAAGGTGCAAAAGACGATGGCCTTTATCACCATACTACTAGCTGCTCTTTTAATAGCTTGCATGCTAAACATTACGCTAAAAATCGGCGATCAAGTAGCAACCGAGCTTAGAGGATATGGCTCAAATATCGTTGTTTTGCCACGAGGTGAGAGCTTAAGTATCGAGATCGAAGGTAAAAATTTCACTCCACTAAAATCACAAAATTTACTTCCAGAGGCTGATATCTATAAGATAAAAGAGATCTTTTGGAGAAACAATATCGTTGCTTTTGCGCCATTTTTAGAAGCAAAGGTTAAAGATGAAAAAGGAATTGAATTTGCCTTTGAAGGAACCTATTTTGATAAAAATATCGGACTAAAAGATGAGCCAGAATTTAGCACAGGCGTTAAGAGCTTGTATGGATTTTGGGGCGTTGAGGGTGTTTGGCCAAAAGATGAAAGTATAGATGAAATTTTAGTGGGAGATGAGCTTGCAAAGGCTAAAAATTTAAAAGTTGGCGACAAGCTTAGCCTTGTGGGCAAAAATGGCGCAAGAGAGGTTAAAATAGTTGGAATTTTAAAAGGAGCTAGTGACGAGACGCATAAGCTAGTTGGCTCATTAAAGCTTGCTGGAGATCTTTCAGGTCACGCTGGCTCATATACAAAGGCTGAAGTTTCAGCCATGACGATCCCAGAAAACGACCTATCGCTAAAAGCAAGAAGAAATTTAGACAACCTTGATAGCGCAGAGTATGACAAATGGTACTGCTCAGCCTACGCTGGCTCGATCGCATTTCAGATAGAAGAAAATTTACCAAATGTTAGCGCAAAGGCAAGCCTTCAAGTAAGCGATGCAGAGAGTAACATAGTAAAGAAAATCCAAAGCCTAATGGGCATCGTTAGCATCATCGCTCTTGTGGTTTCAGCCATCGGCATAACATCGCTAATGACAAGTGAAATTTACCGCCGTAAAAAAGAGATCGGTCTTTTAAAAGCCATAGGTGCTAGTAACTTTGAAATTTACGCCCTTTTTGCTAGTGAAAGCCTAGTGGTGGCATTTTTCGCCGGTATCACGGGAGCCTTTTTAGGATACGTGCTAAGCTACGTGATGTCTTACATCATCTTTTCTCACGGCATAGGCATAGCGTGGATCGTGTTACCAATTAGTGTGGCGTTTGCCCTGCTCATCTCAGTTGTTGGCTCACTAATGCCAATGAGAAACGTCATAAATTTACTACCTGCGGAGGTGCTATATGACCGCAAATAGCAAATTCTTTTACAATACAATTTATAAAAGTTTAAAAAACGGCTCATCAAGAGTAATGGTCATCGTGATCTCTATCTTGCTTGGAGCATGCGTGTGTGCTGCGTTTGTCAATGTCTATCTTGATATCGACTCAAAGGTCTCACGCGAGCTAAAAACTTATGGTGCAAATATGATCTTTGCTCCAAAAGATATGGCCTCAAGCGATGATATGAGTGAAAAAACTTACAATGAGATGATCGCTAAAGTACCAAAAGATAAGCTCTTGGGCGAGAGCGGTTATCTCTTTGCTCAGGCAAATATCGGTCCAACAAATGCTATCGTCATGGGAACAAAATTTAGCAATCTAAAAAAAGTTAAACCATTTTTAGATGTTAGAGATGGAACGATGATAAATGTTGATTTTGACGATAAAAACGTGCTAATAGGCGTTGATCTAGCTCGTCAGGCTGGCTTTAAAGCAGGTGATGATATAGAAATTCGTGCCATTGGCTCAAATGAGAGCATAAATGTAAAGATAAAAGGCGTAGTTGCAAGTGGTGACAAAGAGGATGCGCTTTTAATCACGTCACTATCTTTGGCTCAAAAAATTTCAAATAAAGCTGGCAAAATAAACTATGCTGAAGCTGTTGTGCTTGGTAACTTTGATGAGATAACATCGCTTGCAAAGACTATAAGCAACGAAGAAATAGCTGCAAAACCAGTGGCAAAGGTCTCAAAGTCTGAGGGCTATATTTTGGAGAAAATAAAGCTATTAATGGCACTTGTTAGCCTTGTTATTTTGCTCATTACTTCAATGTGCGTAAACACAACGCTTAGTGCTATCTTGCTCTCTCGCTCAAAGGAGATCGCACTTCTTAGAGCCATAGGTGCAAGCAAAAAGGATGTACTAAAGCTATTTGGCTTTGAAACATTTGTGACAGCGCTCATCTCAGCATTAGTTGGTGCATTTTTAGGATATTTACTAGCTCAAATTTTAGGTTATGCAATATTTGATTCTAGTATTGATTTTAGAATTTTAAGCATCCCAGTAGCTGTAGTCATTTCGCTCATATTTGCAGCGATTGCAGCGTTTTATCCGATCAAACGGGCACTTAATAACAAAATGGCAGATACATTAAGAGGAGAATGATATGCAAAATGCATTAGAATTAAAAAATATTTGTAAAATTTTTGGCGATGTTAAAGCACTTGATGATATAAATTTTGAGGTTAAAAAAGGTGAGTGGGTCAGCGTCATGGGGCCAAGTGGTAGTGGTAAAAGTACGCTTGTGAATATTCTCTCTCTTATGGATACTCCAAGTAGTGGAATTTATATGCTTGGTGGCGATGATGCGAGCAATCTAAATGCCGATGATACGCTTAAATTTAGACGCGAAAAGATCGGCCTTATCTTTCAACAGTTTCACCTAGTGCCATATCTTAGCGCGCTTGAAAACGTGATGATTGCGCAGTATTATCACAGCTCAGTGGACGAAGAGGACGCTAAAAGAGCTCTTGAGGCGGTTGGTCTCTCTCACAGGCTCACTCATAGACCAAGCCAGCTAAGTGGTGGCGAGCAGCAACGTCTTTGTATCGCGCGTTCACTCATAAACGACCCTGAAATTTTAATAGCAGATGAGCCAACTGGTAACCTTGATGAAGCAAATGAAAGAGTTATACTTGATCTATTTTGCAAGCTAAGAAAAGATGGCAAGACGATACTTCTAGTAACTCACAACCCTGATCTTGGCGAGTATGGCGATAAGATCGTCTATCTAAGACATGGTAAGCTAGAGAAAATTCGCACTATTGAAAACCCAAAGGTGCCAAATGAGATATAAAATTTTATTTTTATGTCTAGTCTCAGCCCTAGTTATGGGCTGCGTCAAGCAGTATGAGAAGCATCACATTACGCTAAATGACTCAAGCGGCATTGATACGCAGTTTTTTCCAACAGAAAAGAGGCTAAAGATAGGCGATAAGCCATATATGCTATTTTTCTTTGGTACGGACTGCGGAGTGTGCAAGGCTGCTATACCTGATCTAAATACACTTGAAAAAGAGTATGGTAAAGAGGTTCAATTCATTGGTGTTTTAGGACCTAGTAAAGGCTTTGATAAAGATATTGAGCTTTTAAAAGAGCACAACATCACCTTTAAAACTACGAGTGACAAGGTTTCAGTTGATTACTTTAGTAAGGCAGTTGGTGGCGTCATGGGCGTGCCAGTTATCTATTTTTTTGATAAGGATGGTAAGATGCGATCAAAATTTATCGGTCTTACACCAAAAAGTGTACTTGAAAGTGCTATAAGATCGCTCTTGTAGGAGTGAATATGAAAAATTTCTTTTTATTTGTCTTAGCGGTATTTTTTGTTGGATGTGCTAGTAGCACTCCAAATATCTCGGTCAAAACGAGTGATCCAATATTTTTTACACTTAATGAAACAAACAAAAGCATCTATGTAAATTTTAAAAATAGCGCGACCGGACAAGATGTAAATGCTGAAATTTTGAGCGAATTTATAAAGGCTGGCTTTAGAAATGAGCCAAATATTAATAATGCCGATTTTATCATACTTGGCGATGTGCAAAGCTTTTCTAGGATAATAAAAAGAGATCCTAGATTTTCAATGGGCATGGGATATGGCTTTGGTAGACCAAGCTTTGGTTTTGGCTACTCGATGTTTTTCCCATTTGGCTATTACGATGATGATGATTTTAGTACGAATAGCTATACTTATCATATGCAAGTAAGCGTGCTAGTGCGTCCAAAAAATGGTGGCGAAAAGGCGACAAATATCTCACTTATGCAAGCTGGCAATGTCTATTCGCCAAGCTACATTTGGCCGTTTTTTAAAGAACGCCTAGCAAAACAGATCGTTAGCTTTTTTTATAATGTCTCGCAAAAATAGGAGAAATTAGTAAATTTAAAAGGATTTAAATGCTAGTTGATGAAAGCTATGAAATTTTATCTTGTGATGATATTGAACTTGGTATAAAAAGAAGCTCTCCTCTCTCCTTTTATTCCTGTTATGACAATGTCAAGGATGCAAAAGCTCTTTTGGTAATTATCCCTGGGCTTGGAGAAGACTCTGACCTTGGATATAGAGCTAATCTTATTCGAACTATGGCAGAGACTTATGATGTTGCATGTATTAGTGTGGATTATCACTGCATAGGCAACCGCCCACAGCTTGGGGCGAAATTTGGACTTGATGATATAGATCGCGAAATCTTAACAAGAGAACTATTAAGCATAGGTATAAATTTACCAATTGATCTAAAAAGTATCGACTGCCACGAGAAGGTTGATTTGCTGCTTAAATTTCTCAGCAAAGAGATTACTATTCGAAAAGAGAGAGGTATTTTACCGGCTGATTTTAGACTAAATGCTAGCATTACGATGGTGCCAACAAAAAATGAATATCAAAATTTTGGCGTTATGCAAGCAATGGATGTGCTAAATGCTGTGCTTTATACAAAAAAATATATAAATAATGCCAAATTTGAACATCTGCCAGTGATAATGGTAGGCAGCTCACATGGTGGATATCTGGCACATATGTGTGCTAAGATCGCTCCATGGCTAGTTGATGCCGTGATAGATAATAGCTCTTATGCCATATTTTTATGGCGTCTTATCGGCTTTGGTAAAGAGATAAATTTTACTAACTATTTTTGTTTTGGCACTGACACTTTGTATCAAAATTTATATATTTATTTTTTTGATAAGACCTACTGGACACTTAATGAAAAATCACCATACTATTTTATTGACGCAAGAGAAGAGATAAGAAACATCCTAAATTTGGATCATTTAAATGTTCAAAGCAGCTATAAAAAGCCAATTTACGTGAGCTATCACTGTATTTGTGATAAAGAAATAGCTCCAGCAAAGGATAAAATCGAGCTTTACGAGGCTCTTAAGAAGCTAAAATTTGACGCGACGCTTCATATGGTAAAAGATGAGAGTGAGGTTGATGGCAAATTTATAAAGTCCATAACGCATGGCATGGGGATGTCTTATAAACTACTTTTACAAAAAGAGCTTCCCAGTATGATGGAGAAAATTTTATCTCAAAAAAATAAAAAGAGCAGCAAGAGTATTGAGTATAAATGCGGCGATACGATCTATAAATTTAGTGAAGTCTTAGATCAAATAAATCTTGAAATTTTAGATATTGCTTAGTATTTAAAATAGTTAAAACTAGGTGCATAAAGACCTAGTTTTTATCAGTCATTATCTATCTCAAAGTCGTAAAATTCGCTTTCATACTCAACATTTCCTATTTTGCTGTATTGTATAAGAGCTGCTTTTATATTATCTATCTGCTGATACATTAGGCCAAGAGCTATTCTATTTTCGATAGCACTAGCATCATTTAGTTTTGTTAGCTCTAAAAGTGCGATCGCGTTTGATACTTTTCCAGCTCCTGTCGCAGCCACAGATGCTAAAAACAATGTGCCAGCGTCATTTACTTTAAACTCATCGATTGCCTGATTATAAAGTTTATAGCTCTCCTCAAAATCGTTTGTAAAGATATCGACATAGGCTAGAGTTTGGATTAAATTTATATTCTTTGGAGCATTTTTTAGCTCAGCTCTTAACTTATCACGCTCTCTTGTAAGTAAGCCTGAAATTTGAAGTAGCTTGATGTATTGCTTTTTGATGATATCAGCGCCGTGATAGAAAGCGTTTGAATCAAGCTGCTTGCCATTAAAGTGAATTTGTATCGCTTTTGCATACTCTTTGACATTTTGCTCTTTGTTTTTCGAGATGAAATTTAAGATATTTGCAATAATATCATTTGGCAAAATTTTTAGTAGTTCATCAGCTTTCTTTGCCATTAGCTCGTCATTGTTTGTTACTTTTGCGATGATGATATCAAAGGCTAAATTTAGCATTGCCTGCTCTTTTGGCTCTTCAAGCCACCTTATCATCGCACTTTGGTTGCCGCTAATCAGGCTTAGAAGCGAGGCATATAAATTTACAGGCTTTAAACTCTTGTCATTTTCTAAATTTTCGCCGATCTCTTCAATGAGTTTTGGGTTTAAATTTCTATTTATATCTAGACAAATCGCCCCAAAAATACCTGCAAGATGGTTATTTACATCTTGATGATAGCTTGCTATGAAGTGCTTTGCTGCAAGGCTAAAATTTCCAAGCTGAGCGTAGCTTAAGGCGAGGTTGTATTGTAAGATAGAGTGATTTGGATAAGTGCTAGCTAGCTCTTCAAACTCTTTATTCGCTTCTTTTAAGCGGTAGCTTAGTGCTTTTGCGATAGCTTCGCTAAGTTTTGCATTTACTTTTGAAGCAGCTGCACTTTGACTAAGATAGTCATTTGCTGCTGAAGTGTCGTCTAAAAATACGCTAACACCACCTTTTCTTATCTGCTCAATACTCTGTTTTGCATCAAAGACCTTGTAAGGTGCGAAGTAAAAAAGGGTCTCATAGCGCCTTGTTCTATCAAAAAACATATCATCACTAAAGTGCGCCTGAGCTAGGCTGACATCAAAAAGATCAGGCTTTAGTATCGTTTTTATCTTGTAAATTTTGCTTGGCAAAGAAGCATTGTAGTCGTAAACATCTTTGATAAATGCTGCTGCATCGCCGTAGTCAGAAGTTTTTAGATCAATTAGCGCCTCAGTCATCTTGATAAGATCGATATTTGGCGTATTCTTAGAAGCTTTTGTTAGATAATCCCTTGCCTTGTCATATTTGCCAAGTCTTGCGTAAAGTTGAGCTAGAGTGAAGTCAGCCTTAAATGCCTTTTGGCTCTCAAGTTTGGCTATTGCTCTTTCATCATCTCCAAGGAGTGATAAAATTTTTGCACTTAAATACGCATACTCATTTTTATAATCCGCAGTATTTGGATGAGAAAGTGCTTGAAGCGCCTCGTAATAGTTGCCTTTATAGTAGTTTATAAGCGCGTAGTAATAGCTATAAAGTGGCGAGTTGTTTTCATACTGTAAAAATGAATCTGCAAGTCCTATATAGTAGTTAAAATTTTTAGTGTTATTTAGCTCAAGCGAGCAAACGGCAGCATTTATCGCACTAACCGCTGTGTTTTCTCTATCGGTTATAGCTTTGTTAAAAGATACGATCGCCTCATCACATCTTTCTTGTTTCATCTGCGAAACACCGAGGTTGTAGTTTGAGAGAGACTGGTTATAAACAGCTATGTTTTCATAAATTTTTAACGCTTCAAATTTATTGCCACGCTCGTAGAGCTGATTGGCTTTATTTATCATTTCATCGATCTTTGAAGTGCCAAAATTTTGCGTTTGGTAGTTGTTTTCTATATTTTTTACGATACTTGCAGCATCTATGTTCTCTTTTTTGTCTTTCTTTAGCAAGATAACTAGCAAAACCACTATCAAGATGATAAGTACTAGAGCGACCACGCCTGCTATTATAAAGAGCTTTTTATTGCTCTTTTTTACAGGGATTGGCTCCGGGATGCTCTCGTCTTGCAGCACACCCTCACTTGCGATACTCTCAAGTGAGACGATCTCTTCAGGCGCTTCGGCTTTTGCCTCTTCAGGTGCTTCCTGCTCTGCTTGCTCGCCAGGTGGTTTTAAAACTACAACCTCTTCTTCAGCCACTACATATACCTTTTAAGAACTTCTGGAATTTCGATAGTGCCATCTGCCTTTTGGTAGTTTTCCATGATGGCAATAAGCGTCCTACCCACAGCTAGACTTGAGCCATTTAGCGTATTTACAAGCATATTTTTCTTGCCATCTTTAAAGCGAATTTTTGCACGCCTTGCTTGAAAATCACGAGTATTGGAAATAGAGCTAATCTCTCTATATTTACCTTGACCAGGTAGCCAAACCTCAAGGTCTATCGTCTTTGCCGCGCTAAAACCAAGATCGCCACTGCAAAGAAGCATATGGCGGTGAGGAAGTCCAAGGCTAGTTAGTAGATCGCTTGCGCACGATACCATCTCATTTAGCACGTCTTCGCTTTGATCAGGCTTTGTGATACTTACTAGCTCGACCTTTTCAAACTGGTGCTGGCGGATCATACCTCTAGTATCACGTCCTGCTGAGCCTGCCTCTTGGCGGAAGCATGCTGAGTAGCAAGTCATCTTTATAGGCAGCTGCTCGGCTTCAATGATCGTGTCATTGTATAAATTTGTCACAGGCACTTCGCTAGTTGGGATGAGGTAGAGATCCTCGTCACGCACTTTGTAAAGATCCTCTTCAAATTTAGGCAGCTGACC
Organism: Campylobacter concisus; assembly: GCF_002913045.1. Taxonomy (NCBI): domain Bacteria; kingdom Pseudomonadati; phylum Campylobacterota; class Epsilonproteobacteria; order Campylobacterales; family Campylobacteraceae; genus Campylobacter; species Campylobacter concisus. The sequence continues at coordinate 172,788 of NZ_PPAF01000041.1, forward strand.
AGTACCAAAAAGTGTGTTTGAACTTACTAGATAAGGGACATTTACAAGCTCAAAGCCTCGCGCGCTATTAAAGTCGATCATGTAATTAACAAGCGCTCTACTTAGCCTTGCTCCCATGCCGCGAAGCACGGTAAAGCGAGATCCTGAGAGCTTTGCACCCCTTTCAAAGTCAAGCCAACCAAGGCTCTCACCTAGCTCCCAGTGCTCTTTTGGTGTAAAGCTAAATTTAGTTGGCTCAAGCACCGTTTTTATGCAGATATTATCGTCCTCGTCCTTACCAAATGGCACATCATCATCGGTGATATTTGGCACGTTAAATGAAATTTGCTCAAGCTTTTCTTCATATTGTTTAACGATCTCATCAGCATCAGAAAGTGCAGCTTTATTTAAATTTAGCTCATTTTTTAGCTCACTTACGTCTTCACCGGCTCTTGCCTTTATGCCAAGTTCTTTGCTCTTTGCGTTTTGGATCGCTTGAAAATTTTCAAGTGCTTTGCGCTTTTGTTTTAGCTCGTTAAAAGTTTGTAAAAGCTCGTCAAGTAGCCCAGCTTTTACATTTTTGCCCTCAAGTTTTTTTACAAATTCATCGTAATTTGTCTCGAGTAGTTTTAAATTTATCATCCTATATCCTTAAACCATAAACATAACTTTTGCAAAAAGTACGATAAAAACTGCCGCTGTTAGCGCAAATGGGTGGATGTTGCCAAGTGGGCTAGGGCGTTTAAATATAAATTTGCAGCTTAAATTTGTTATAACCGCAGCTACAATTAACATCGCTAAGAAAAATTTAATCATAAAAATGATTTGTAAATTTGTCTCAAAGTAGCCTCCAGTCTTTGATCCGACCCAGTTACTCATCATCATGCCTCCAGTTAATACCAAAAGCAAGATACAAAGTGGCATTATCTTAATAGCAACTGATCCGATAGCTTGTTTTGCCTTTTGAGCAAGCTCAGGTGGCATTTTTTTACAAGCTGCCTTAAAAATGATTACATCAAAAAAGAGGTAACCAACAAAGATGATTGCACAAAAAAGATGAACTATCTGTGCGTATGGATATAAATTTTGCATATTTTTCCTTTATTAATAAATTCCGACTGCTTCACGAACTTTTTTTATTGTTGTTTGAGCAACATTACTTGCCTTTTTGGCTCCTATTTCTAAAATTCCAGACACTTCGTCAGGATTATTTTGATAATGCTCAAATTTCTCTCTCGCATCTTTAAAATAGTCCCAAATAAGCTCATTTAGATAAGCTTTAAAGTGCCCATGACCCTCGCCGCCACGCTCATATCTAGCTTGCAGTTCACGCTGCCCACTCTCGTCTAAAAAGAGCTTAGCTATGTTGTAAACATTGCAGTTTTGCCACTGTTTTGGCTCTTCAAGTGGTGTGCCGTCAGTCACTATGCTTGAAATTTGCTTTTTAAGTGTTTTAGCATCGGCAAAGATGTAGATTGTATTGCCGTAGCTTTTGCTCATCTTTTCGCCATTTGTGCCAGGCACGGTGGCGACGTTTTCATCGATCTTTGCCTCAGGCAGTGTAAAAATCTCGCCATGTTCATTGTTAAATTTTATCGCGATATCACGAGCGATCTCGACATGTTGGATCTGGTCTTTGCCCACAGGTACAACCTGCGCATTATAAAGCAAAATGTCAGCTGCCATCAAAACTGGATAGCTAAAGAGTCCGTGGTGCGAACTAAGACCTTTCGCGACTTTATCTTTGTAACTATGTGCGCGCTCAAGAAGCCCCATAGGCGTGTGCTGGCTTAGCACCCAGTAAAGCTCAAGCACGTCTTTAACGTCACTTTGCACCCAAAATATACTTTTATTTGGATTGATACCAAGTGCCAAAAACGCACACGCGGCCTCAAAAGTGTTTTGCTTTAGGGCTTTGGCCTCGCTAAGGCTCGTCATCGCATGGTAGTTTGCTATAAACATAAACATCTCATTTTGCTCTTGCATATCAACCATCTGCTTTATCGAGGCAAAGTAGTTGCCAAGGTGTAGTTTGCCAGATGGTTGAAGGCCAGTTAATACTCTCATCTTATCCTTTCAAATTTTGGCTTTTTCTCGTGAGCGCTTTTGATAGAGATTTGAAATTTTAAGCTTTTGGCAGACTATGTGTCTAGCCTCGGCTTAAAATTTCTACACAACTATCAAAATCATCTCACGATACTTCGCTAAAAATACTTTTTAAATTTTAACGTTACATTAGAGTTTTTGTATCTAATCTAATCTTAAAATTTAACTGGCAGATTATGCGTCTAGCCTTTGCTTAAAAACAAATTTTTACCTCGCCTAAACAAAAAATCTTTGTCAAAACGTTTAAATTTTTAACATCACGTTAGACTTTTTAGTCTAGCTTAATCTTAAAATTTTTATCACACAACTCTCATCGCTTTAGCATTGCGAACAAAGTGAAGCAAAAAAATATCTCACGATACTTCGCCAAAATTTCTAACTACAAAACGTTAAATTTATTTCAAACATTTCAAATTTTAACACCACGCCAGATAGCCATCTAGCCTGATCTTAAAAATTTATCGTTACAAGCAGCAATCACGCTACTTTACAACTAAATTTTTAAAAGCATCCTTATCTCTTTTACGATCTGCTTTGGAGTTTTACCCTCGACTTCGACGATGTAATCAGCCTTTTTCTCATAAAGCTCCTCTCGCTCTAGATGCAAAGCTTCAGCTCTTTTTAGATCGCTTAAAAGTGGGCGTTTGGCGAGTTTTTTCTCGCTATTTTTACTATTTTTTAGTCTTTGCATGATCGCATCAAAACTAGCTTTTAGATAGATCACGGTACCAATTTTTTTTAAATTTTTAACCTTTGCAAAGCCTCCACCTGTTGAGATAATTGCATTTTTGACATTTGTTGCTAGAAATTTGGCAAGATCTTTTTCAAGCTGCCTAAAATGCTCCTCTCCGTATTCTTCAAAGATAGCTTTTATCTTCATATTTTGTGAGCTCTCTAGCAGGTCGTCGCAGTCAAGGTTCATCGTCTTTAGTGCCTTGCTTAGTGCCCTTGCAGTCGTACCTTTGCCAACGCCCATAAACCCTATCAAAACGATATTATTGTTCTTTGTTTTCATCGCTCTCTCCACGTTTTTTAGGGATTAGCACGATAGGCACGCCAGTTAGGTTAAAGCTTTCTCTAAGCTTATTTGTTAAATAGCGTTTGTAGCTAAAGTGCAAGCACTTTGGGCGGTTCATTATAAGTGCTATCATGATAGGTGCGGTCTTAAACTGCACTGCGTAGTAAATTTTCACAACTCTGCCTTTATCTCGTGGCAGTGGGTGTGCCTTGGTCGCTTCGCCAATCACTTCGTTTAGCTTTGAAGTTTGGATTTTTTGGGTGTAGTTTTTGTAAATTTCAATGATAAGTGGATAAATTTTATGCACTCTTTTGCCGCCCAAAGCCGAAACGCTGATGATCGGCGCGTATGAGAGAAATTTAAACCTATCCTTTATCTCTTTGCAAAGCTCGTCAAATTCTTCGCTGCTTTTATCCCATTTGTTTAGCACGATGATGACGCCAAGCTCAAATTTCGAGGCGATGCCAGCGATGCGCTCATCAAGCTCGGTTAGTGGCTCAGAGCTATCAAGTACGAGTAGAGCTACGTCCGTCTCTTCTAAAATTTTCTCAGTTCTATTTAATGCGTATCTCTCGATGCCTTCGATCTTGCCACGCTTTCTAATACCTGCAGTATCAACAAACTCAAAAACTCTGCCATCATGCTCGTAAATTTCATTGACTGGGTCAATCGTAGTGCCTGCGACATCGCTCACAACGGCGCGACTCTCTTTTACAAGGGCGTTTAGAAGTGAGCTTTTGCCGACATTTACGCGGCCTATTATGCCAACTCTTATATTTTTGCTCTCATAGTCTATCTCGTCGCTTAGCTCGCCCTCGTCGTTATAGTTTTCTAAAAAATCATCAAAATCTTCACTCGTATCGGCCTTTATCTGCACTTTGTCCTCTATGTGCTTTACTAGCCACATGCTAAGCTCATCTATGCCTGTGTTGTGGCTTACGGAAATTCCAAAGGAATTTTTCGCGCCAAAGCTTATAAATTCCCACTCCCTTTGTTCGTCTTTTTTACTGTCAATTTTATTGATGACTAGAGCGATTGGTAAATTTAGCTTGCTAAGCTCGTAAAAAATGGTTCTATCCTCGTCATCTGGCATCATTTTGCCATCGACCATGTATAAAATGACGTCTGAATTTCTAGCCTCTGCTAAGGTCTTTGCTTTTACATTTTTAAAAAGCTCGCTACTATCATCAAGGCCACCACTGTCGATTAAAATGCACTCTTTGCTCTCAACCTCGATCTTAGCTTTTTTCGTATCTCTTGTCGTGCCGCTAACATCACTTGTTATAGCGATACGACGACCAGCTAAGCGGTTAAAAAGTGAGCTTTTGCCGACATTTGGCTTGCCTACTAATATTACTTTTTGCAAATTTTGTCCTTTTCGTGATGGCTGATTATACAAATTTTTGACTTATATAAAGTATAAAAATTTGCTTAAAAGCGCCAAAATAAAAGAAAAAATCAACCAAAATTTAAGCCACTTTTCATTAAAATGGCTACTTTAATTTTAAAGGTCTTGTGATGTTAAAAAGGTTTTATATTTCGCATCTTGGCATTTTTTATATGCTCTTTGCTTGCTTTATGTTTGCTGTTACTGGCGCATTTGCAAAGTATCTTAGCAAGGATATGCCATCTATCGAAGTTGTATTTTTTAGAAATCTAATAGGTCTTTTTATCGTCATTTATGCCATTTATAGATTTCCATTTAAGCAAGCCGGCGGACATTTTTTCTTGCTGATGTTTCGTGGTTTTGTGGGCACGGTCGCACTTTTTGCTTTTTTTTACAATGTCGCTCATGTAAATTTGGCCACAGCTTTTACATTTCAAAAGACAAATCCAATCTTTACAGCCATCCTCGCAGCTTTTATTTTCAAAGAGCGTCTAAGCTCACTTGGCTGGTTTGCTGTATTTTTGGGATTTGGTGGAATTTTGCTTGTCATCCAGCCAAATTTAGGCATAAGCAAGACTGATATTATCGGTGTTTGGAGTGGCCTTGGTGCGGCGATAGCATACACAAGCGTAAAGGAGCTAAACAAGAGTTACGGCACGAACGTTATCGTGCTAAGTTTTATGCTTTGGGGCTCGTTTTTGCCACTTATTTGTATGGGTTTGGCAGAATTTTTCACCTATGAGCCACTTGATTTTTTGTTTTCAAAATTTAGCATACCAAGCTGGTATAACGTTGTTTTTATCTTGCTAATGGGGCTTAGCGGATATTTTTTTCAGTCGTACATGACAAAGGCGTTCGCGGTTGGTAAAAAGGCTGGTGTGATCGCTGCGGTTAGCTACGCAGACGTTATTTTCACGCTTATAATTGGCTATTTTATGGGCGATGCGTTACCAAATCACCTAGCACTTATAGGTATCATACTTGTCGTGGTTAGTGGAATTTTAGTTGTGAAAGAAAAATAAAGGAGAAAAAATGATACTAATAGCAGGGCCTTGCGTCATCGAGAGCGAGCAGCTTGTCTTTGACGTGGCAAAAAGGCTAGTAAAATTTAACGAAGATAAGCGGATAGATTTTTATTTCAAATCAAGCTTTGACAAGGCAAATCGCACGAGTATAAGCTCGTTTCGCGGGCCCGGACTTGAAAAAGGGTGCGAAATTTTAGCTAAGGTAAAAAAAGAATTCGGTTTTAAAATTTTGACCGATATTCACGAGAGCTATCAGGCTAGTCCTGTAGGCGAGGTCGCGGACGTGCTGCAAATACCTGCATTTTTATGCCGCCAGACCGATCTGCTCGTGGCTGCGGCTAAGACAAAATCGGTCGTAAATATCAAAAAAGGGCAGTTTTTAGCGGCGTCTGCGATGAAGCATTCGGTCAAAAAAGTGCTAGAAACGCGCGGCGTAAAGGGCGAGGGATACGAGGTCGCTAAACAAAACGGCGTATGGCTAACGGAGCGAGGCAGCACCTTCGGCTACGGAAATTTAGTCGTAGATATGCGAAATTTGGTGCTAATGCGCGAATTTGCGCCGGTGATTTTCGACGCGACTCACAGCGTGCAGATGCCGTCGGCTTTGGGTGAGAAAAGCGGCGGGGACGCGAGATTCGTGCCGTATCTAGCGCGAGCTGCGGCGGCTGCTGGCGTGGACGGATTTTTCTATGAGACGCATATTAATCCTTGCGAGGCGCTTTGCGACGGGCCGAATATGCTAAATTTGGACGAGCTAGACGCAAATATCGCTCAAATTTTTAAGATAAAGCAAGCTCTTGGCGATGCAAACTAAGGGATTTTTGTGGGTATTAGGCGGCGCGGTCGCCGAGTGCGGCTGGGCGTACGGACTAAAACACACCCAAAGCGCCGTAGAATTCGCGCTTACTGCCGCGTTAGTCTGCGTTAGCTTCGTGTCGTTTATAAAGGCTTTAAAATATATCCCCATTAGCGTCGCGTATACCGTATTCGTGGGGCTTGGAGCGTTTTTTATCGTGGCCGCCGAAAGCGTTAGCGAATACACCTCAAGCGGCCAGGCGCCCGATCCCTTGCGGCTATTTTTCATAGCGACGCTAGTTGCGGGCGTGCTAGGACTAAAAAGGCTAAAATCTTGATACACGTTTTAGCTCTTTTGGCGGCCGGGTGCTGCGAGGTTTCGGGCGTGTTTTTTCTAACCAAATTTCAAAAAAGCGTCGGCGTGAAAAAAGCGGCGAATTTTTTGATTTTAACCGCAAATTTCGCCCTTTCGCTCTGGCTTTTGAGCTACGCGATGCAGGCGATGGCGATGTCGGTAGCATACGCGATCTGGACTGGTATCGGAGCGATCGGAGCCGTGGGCGTCGGAGTGGTTTTTAACGGCGAAAAAATGAGCGCGCAAAAGACGTTTTATCTATCGCTAATAACGCTAAGCGCGGTAATGTTAAAGATAATCTAAAGGAGAAATTATGAAAATAATCGAAGGAAATTTGGCTTTAAAAGGCGGCGAGAAGATCGCTATAGTGGGCGCGAGATTTAACCACATCATCACTGATAGGCTGGTCGAGGGCGCGAGGGACGCGTTTTTGCGCCACGGCGGCGATGAGGCGAATTTGAGCCTCATTTTGGTGCCGGGCGCGTTTGAGATACCGATGGCGCTAGAAAAGGCGCTAGCTAGCGGTAAATTTGATGCGGTTTGCTGCGTGGGGGCGGTGATCCGCGGCTCTACGCCTCACTTTGACTACGTGAGCGCCGAGACCACCAAGGGCATCGCAAATGTCACGCTAAAATACGGCAAGCCTGTGACATTTGGCGTGCTAACGGTCGATAGCATCGAGCAAGCCATCGAGCGAGCGGGCTCAAAGGCCGGAAATAAGGGCTTTGAAGCGATGACGGGCGTAATCGAGATGCTAAGCTTATATAAAAATTTGGAGGCGTAAAATGGCGACTCGTCATCAGGTTAGGCAGGCCGTCGTTTCGCTACTATACTCAAACGAGATAAATCCGGTAACTGCTGCATTTGAAGAGGAATTTTTAGAAGAGAAAAAGATAAGAAACGAGCGAAAAAGTGAGGCGCAGCAGACTTTTAAAGAGGTGCTCGCAAATAAAGAAAAACTAGATGAAATTTTAAAGCCATATCTAAAAGACGGCGATTTTAGCAAGGTTGGTGCGACTGAGCTTGCCATTCTTAGACTTGGGCTTTATGAGATGAAATTTAGCCAAACTGATAAGGCTGTCATCATAAACGAAGCGATCGAGCTTGCGAAAGAGCTTGGAAGTGATCAGGCGCCAAAATTTATAAACGGCGTACTTGATAAGCTAAAGGGCGATCTGTGAGGCTCTGCGTCGCACTTGATATGGCTAGTCGTGAAGAGAATTTAGCCCTTGCTAGCGAGCTAAAAGGGCTTGATCTTTGGCTAAAAGTAGGGCTTAGAAGCTATCTTAGGGATGGGGCAAAATTTATAGAAGAGTTAAAAGAACTTGGAAATTTTAAAATTTTCCTCGATCTAAAGCTCTATGATATCCCAAATACGATGGCAGATGCGGCTGAAGTCGTCTCAAAAATCGGCGTAGATATGATAAATGTGCATGCTAGCGCTGGTGAACGCGCGATGAAGACAGTTATGGATAGGCTAGCTGGTCTTGGAAGCCGTCCTTTGGTGCTCGCAGTATCGGCACTTACTAGCTTTAGTGAGAGCGAATTTGACGCTGTTTATAACGATACGATCGCAAGAGCTGTTAGAAAATTTAGCCAGATGAGTTTTGAAGCAGGACTTGATGGAATGGTCTGTTCTGTTTTTGAAAGCAAGCTCATTAAAGATGTAACAAATGAAAAATTTATCACTCTTTGCCCTGGCGTTAGGCCTTTTGGAGAGAGTGCTGGAGATCAAAAAAGAGTAGCAAACTTAGTGAGTGCAAAGCAAGAGGGTAGCGACTTTATCGTTGTTGGTAGGCCGATTTATGAAAATGCAAATCCAAGAGAAATTTGTGAACGAATTTTGGAGCAAATTTAAAATTTGAGCTTATGTAAAGATGTTTTAATCATAGTTTTTATACAAAAATTTTTATAAAATGCCGCATGTTGCACAAAGATGATGTCAAAGCGAGATGGAGGGCTAAATTTGGGTGATTTAAAATCCTCTATATTAGCTAAGCGACAGAGGTGGATCTGCTGACACTCGCTACACCAATATCGCTTCCCTAAAGGATACGGATCCGGACGAGATGTTTGAGCGCATAAAGGTGCTCGGACGCGGTGGCGATAGGTGTATCCTCTATGTTTACCGTATGGTTTGCTACTATGCAAATACGCCGCACCCAGACAAAGCCAAGCTAAAATGGTGGCTTTGGAAGGACTAAATTTATAAATTTTTGTTTTAAATTTTCTATCTGAGGTCTGCAACTGTGAAATGTAAATTTAAGCAAGATATCAGCGGCGTTCAATTATAATGCGATTTCTTTTTATGGACAGATGGGTGAGTGGCTGAAACCACACCCCTGCTAAGGGTGCAGCTCTTAATCGGGGCTCGAGGGTTCAAATCCCTCTCTGTCCGCCACTGCTTATAGATAATCATAAATTTTATTATTGTTTAACATTATTTTTTGAATATCTTTATATAAAATTTTCTGCGTTAGAAAATTGCTTAACTGTATAAGTA
>NZ_PPAF01000042.1 GCF_002913045.1 Campylobacter concisus
GCAAAGTTAAATTTATCAAAATTTTCAAATTCGCACTTTGCGATGCTGCCATCAAGTACCGCGTTTATGCAAGCACGAGTTGCTCTTATGCTCATACGTTTACCAACGCCGTAAGCACCACCGCCCCAGCCTGTATTTACACGATAGACATTAACGCCGTGTTTATCGATCTTCTCGCCTAGTAGTTTTGCATAGACAGTTGGGTGAAGTCGCATAAATGGCTCGCCAAAGCACGCGCTAAAAGTAGCGACTGGCTCAGTTATACCGCGCTCTGTGCCAGCACCTTTTGCTGTATAACCACTAAGGCACTAATACATCGCCTGCTCTTTTGTGATCTTTTCACCTGGAGGAAGCACGCCAAAAGCGTCAGCACCTTAAAAGATGCTTTTTTTTGGATGGCAGGCACTTGAGCTTGGCTCGTAATTGTCGATGTGATCGATCGGAACG
>NZ_PPAF01000043.1 GCF_002913045.1 Campylobacter concisus
CTACTCACAATACGACTAAGTGTATTAAATAAAGTAAAAGTAAAATTAATTTCTGCATTGTATATAAATAGCCGAATATCTATATTTGTATTTCTTGGCTAAGAAATTTATCAATTTTAAACAAATTTTAAAATCCCTAAACAATTGACTTTAGTAGAACTATATTAATTTTAACTTAAATTAAAAATTTATTTTTATATATAAAGAATTTTTATTAAAGATTAAGAATTTGGCTAGTAATATTACTCATATAGAAATATGCAAATATTGCATAGCAAAGGAGAAAATGATGAAAGAAGGCAAAGTCATCTGTCCTTATTGCGGGACAGGCTGTCAAGTAACCTTGCATGTGGAAAACAATGTCGTTCGTGCCGCCACTGGTGTTGAAGACAATCCAGTCAATCAAGGAAATTTATGTTTAAAAGGCTTTTATGGCTGGGATTACGTTGCAAGTCCAGATAGACTCACAAAACCACTAATTAGAAAGAAAAATGGCGTATTTTCAAAGGATGGTGATTTTGAGGAAGCCAGCTGGGACGAGGCGCTTGATCTTGTCGTAGAAAAGATGAAAGAAACCAAGGCAAAATATGGTCCAGACGCATTAGCTGGAAATTTCTCGGCACGCTGTACGCTTGAGGACAACTACGTTGCTCAAAAACTAATGCGCGCAGTAATTGGCACAAACAACGTCGATCACTGTGCTAGAATTTGACACGCTCCGACAGTAGCAGGACTTGCTAAAACAATCGGAAACGGAGCTGCCACAAATAGCTTTACAGAGATTGGCACTTATAGTAACTGTATATTAATGATAGGCTCAAATCCAGAAAATGGTCACCCAATCGCAGCTATGCACATCCAAAGAGCGCTAAACCGTGGTGCGAAACTGATCGTCATCGACCCTATTAAGACTGAGTTTGCAAGCAGAGCTGACATTCACTTACAACTAGAGCCAGAACACAATATCCCAGTTATCAACGCACTTCTTTACACCATCATCGAAGAAGGCCTTGTAAATGAAGAATTTGTAAGAGATCACACAATAGGCATTGAGTATGTCAAAGAAGCTGTAAAAGACTATGCTCCAGAGGTCGTGGCTAAATACACAAGGCTAAATCCAGAGGATATCAGGGCAGCTGCTAGAATGTACGCTACCACAAAGCCAGCTGTCATCACTCACGGCATGGGCGTAACTCACTTTAACCACGGCGTTGGCGGAGTTTGCGATGTGTCAAATTTATTCTTGATCACCGGCAACATCTGCGAGCTTGGCACAGGCGACTTACCACTAAGAGGCCAAGAGAATGTTCAAGGCTGCTGCGATATGGGCGTTTTGCCAAATATCTTCCCAAATCTTGGCTCAGTCACTGATCCAGAGCAAAGAGCTTGGTTTGAAAAAATGTGGCACCTAGAACCTGGATTTTTGAGCTCAAAAATAGGCGTTCACAAAACCGAAGTACCTGATGCGATCCTTGATGGCAAAGTTCATTTCTTTTGGACTATCGGCGAAAATCCGGTCATCTCTGAGCCAAATACAAACCACTTCTTAAAAGGTATCGCTCATGTTGATTTCTACGTCGTACAAGATCTATTTTTAACCGAAACCTCACTAAAAGCTGACGTCATACTTCCTGGCGTTGCAAGTAGCGAGAAAGAAGGACTTTATACAAACGCAGAACGCCGCGTACAGCACAATGAAGCAGTCATCACACCTCCAGGCGATGCTAGACAAGACTGGTGGATCGTTTGTGAGATCGCACGTCGTTTAGGTGCAACAGAGGGCTTTAACTTCAACTCACCTGAAGAAATTTGGGAAGAAGTTAGAAAATGCGACCCAAGACGATATGGTGGCATGAGTTATTACCGTATCAAAAAATATCACGGACTTCACTGGCCATGTCCAAATGAAGATGATATGGGCGGCCAGAGCCTCTATCTTGATAAGAAATTTTTCACACCTGATGGCAAAGGTCGTTTTGTACCATGCCTCTTTGTGGATAAGGCCGATAAGATCGAGAGTGCAAAACTTGAGTTTGCTAAGAAGATGAATATGTCACCTGAGTATCCTATCATGGCTGGCTCAGTCGATGAAAAGACTGACAATGAGTATCCGATACAGCTTTTAACTACAAGAAAGGTCTATCAATACACCGTTGGCACTATGACAAGACGCTCACGAGCGATCGAAGAGGGTGGAGATAGTATCGGACCTATCGCCGAGATGAATCCAGCACTTGCAGCAAGATATGGTTTAAAACAAGGCGACTTCATCAAAGCATGGAGTAGATACGGCTACATCGTCGTAAAAGCTGAAGTAACAGACATCGTGCCTGATGGCATCATCCAGATGACTTTCCACTACTGGGAGAGCTCTTGCAACGAGCTAACAAGCAGCGGTTGGGACTACATCAGCAAGACTCCGACATTTAAAGCAGCTATTCAGATCAAAAAGATCGATGAAGAAGAATTTTTACGAGTTCGCGAACTAAAACGCATAAAATTTCAAACTTCAAAGATCATCTACGATGACTTCCACCACCACGGAAATGCAGCGATAAATGAGTAAATTTAGCGGGTAACTCCCGCTAAATTTCTTTACTACCAAATTTCATAATCCAAAAATTTTGACATTGCGAAGCCAAAAAATCTAAATTTTAACTTCACTGTTTATAGTTAAATTTTATATTAAACACAAAAGCAGATATTTTTAAATTTATTTAAATGCCAAAAAGCTCATAAAATTTCCCCATTTAAATGTGCTCTCGACTCGCTTAAAGCCAGCATTTAGGACTAAATTACTATTTTCTTCTTCGGTATATGGCACCAGCACATTTTCAAGCGCCTCTCTTTTTTGAGCGATCTCATAGCGTGAGTAGCCTTGTGCCTGCTTGTAGTCCTCGTAAATTTCTATGACGCTTTTAGTAAGCTTTTTATCTTCAAAGATAATCTTTTCACTAAACAAAAAAACTCCATTTTCATTTAGTCCGTTATAAATTTTTTGCACTAGATCAGCCCTTTTTGGCGGTCTTATAAACTGCAAAGTATAGTTTGCCAAAACTGCATCAAAGCCCGCTAGCTCACACTTTAAAATATCATCAAGCAAAAATTTTATCTTTGCCCCATAAGCCTTTGCCTTATTTTTGGCATTTGCAAGCATAGCTTCAGAGTTATCCACGCCGCTTAGTACAAGATCGTTTCTAAGGTTATTTAGCAAAAGCAGGCTATTTGCCGTAGAGCAGCCAAGGTCGCACACTTTTGCTGATTTTGGCAAAATTTTAGCCAGCAGTTTTGCATTTAAATTTGAGCTCACGTCGTAAAACGGCACCGAGCGCGAGATCATATCATCAAAAACGCTCGCCACAAAGTCATCAAATTCAAACTGCTTGCTTATAGGCTCTTTAAAAATTTCATCTCTCATATACCAGCTCCATATCCGTCAAAGTATCTCATCGTCTCTCCAAAAAAGAGATCGCACACGCCAACACAAGCTCTAGCTCCGTTTATATCGCATTTGATCTGTTCTTTTAGCCCTTCAAGTGTGTCAAATTTTTTATTATCTCGCAAGCGTTTTATAAAACAAACCGCGACATGCTTCGCTACTTTTGGCGCGACCTCGTCTAAGATGTGTGTCTCGACGCTAAAATTTCCATCCGTGCTAAGTCTATTGCCTATAAATGTGACCGAGCCATAGGTATATGAGCCTATCCTAGTTCTTGTGGCGTACACGCCGTCTTTAGGCAATAAATAGTTTTTTACATCCAAATTTAGCGTTGCAACTAGCTCCTTTGCACCGATGCCCTGCCCTTTTATCACGTTGCCCTCGACCGAGTACTCCCTGCCTATTAGCCTGTTTGCCTCTTCGATGTTGCCTTGGCGTATCAGCTCCCTAATGGATGAGCTATGCACGCCCATGCCGTCATAACAAACCTCATCAACGACGACCACCTCACCATCAAAAATTCTTTTCAAATCGTGCTTATCCCACGCTCTATTTCTGCCAAATCTAAAATCAAACCCAACAACGATCTTTTTTAAATTTTTAAAATCATGTTTTAGCATCGCGATAAATTCCTCACCACTAAGCCCTTTTATACTCTCAAAATCGTACAAAAAGCAAGGATAGTTTGAGTACTCGGCTCGCTTTAGCTTTGGCGTGATGTTTGCCTTGTTTTTGTCGATCACGACAAGTCCACCAAACTCGCCTAGCTGCTTTAAAAGCTGTTTATGCCCTCTATGCACGCCGTCAAAGTGCCCGATCGCAACGGCAGTGATATTATCTTTTGTTAAAAGCGTAGAAAAATTCGGCATTTCCCTCTTTCCCTTTTACTTCACACTCTTTGCAAGCTATCATTTTAAATCCTAGGCCATTAGCCATCACTTCAAACCTCTTCATCGCTAAATTTATAGCTTTCATATCAGTGACGACGCCTTTTTTATTTCGTTTTACGCCGACACCCACTTCAAATTGTGGCTTAAAAAGCGTGATAATGAGCGAATTCTCACTTGCTAGCTCACAAACGGCGGGTAAAATTTCAGCCAAAGAGATAAAGCTAACATCGCAGGTTATTAGATCAAATTTACCTTGCTCTTGCTTAGCAAACTCTCTGATATCGGTCTTTTCATAAATTTTTACTCGCTCATCGCTTCTTAGGCTAGCGTCAAGTTGATCGGTACCAACATCCACACCAGTCACGCTCTTTACGCCACACTCAAGTAAAATTTGCATAAAGCCGCCAGTTGAGCTGCCGATATCAAGTGCGTTTTTGCCAGCTAAGTCAAATTTCATCGATTCCAAAAAGCTTTTTAGCTTAAGCGCGCCTCGCCCAACGTAAATTTCATCAAGCAGCGAAATTTTAGCCTCACTAACCTCGCTTGAAACCTTGGTGCAAATTTCGCCATTTGTTAGCACCTTGCCAGATTTTATAAGCTCGCTCGCCTTATTTCTGCTGATATTTAAAACGCTTGCGACGTAGTTATCAAACCTCAAGTTTTAGCCTTTCATATTCGCTCTCGTCGATCACTCGCACGCCTAGCTCATTTGCTTTATCAAGCTTACTGCCAGCCTCATCGCCAGCCAAGACAAAGTCTGTTTTTTTAGAAACTGAGCCTGAAACCTTTGCGCCAAAACTCTCAAGCTCGGTCTTTATCTCATCTCTTGGGCGACTTAGCGTGCCAGTTATAACGACCGTCTTGCCACTTAGTGCATTTGAGATGCTCTGCGTCTGCGTCACGCTTGGCTGCACGATCTGGCTAAGAGCTAAAATTTCTGCTCTATTTACCTCGGCAAAGTCTATCAAGCTATTTGCCATCTCTACGCCAAAGCCCTCAAGCGAGACAAGCTCTTCAAAACTAACATCAAGCCAGCCCAGCCCAAAACTACTTGCAAGCTTTTTAGCCGCCACTTCGCCGATGTGCTCGCAGCCAAGCCCCGTGATGAAGCGCGCTAGCTCCGCACCTTTACTGGCTTCGATAGCGTTTAAAAGATTATTTACCTTTTTCTCTTTAAAACCCTCAAGCGCAATGAGATCATCAAATTTAAGGGCGTAGATATCTTTTATGCAGGAAATTAGCCCCTTATCAAATAGTAAATTTACGATCGCATCGCCAAGGCCGTCGATGTTTAGGCATTTTTTCGACGCATAGTGGATGATAGAGCCCACCACTCTTGCCCTGCAGCTTAAATTTTGGCACTTTACAAACACCCCCTCATCAAGTAGGTGTGAGCCACAAACTGGGCAAAATTTAGGCCTCTCTATCACCTGCTCGCTACCATCTCGCCTATCTTTAAAAACCTTTGTAATCTTTGGTATGACGTCTCCCGAGCGGATGATGCCGATATAGTCGTTTTTCATAACGCCAAGGCGCTCGATCTCGTCGAAGTTATGAAGGGTGGCTGATTTTACATTTGCGCCGTCTATATTTACCTCATCAAGCACGCCAACAGGCGTTACTACACCGCTTCTACCAACCTGAAGTGCCACGTCTCTTAGCCTAGTCACCTTTTCAATAGCTGGAAATTTAAACGCCACCATAAATTTTGGAAATTTAACAGTATAGCCCAGCTCTTCGCAGCGTGTGAGATCGTTTACACGTATCACCATGCCATCCATCATGATACTCTTTGAGTCACGACTTGCCAAGAGCTCATTATACGCGCCTTCAAGCTCATCTTTTGTTAAAATTTTAAAAAAATCATCCCTCTCAAAGCCAAGATCACGCACAAATTTCATCACCTCACTGTGATCTTTTAGCCCAAGACTCTGCTCGCCCACGCCCCACGGTATGAAAAGCAGCTTTCTTTTAGCAGTCACCGCGCTATCAAGCTGCCTAAGACTTCCTGCGGCTGCGTTTCTAGGGTTTGAAAGTGGCGCCTCACCCTCTTTTGCGCGCTCTGCGTTTAGTAGCTCAAAGTCATCTTTTCTTATAACGACCTCACCCCTGACTTCTATAAGCCCTTTGTAATCAATGTTCTTTAAAACAGAATTTATCGTCTTTGCATTTTGCGTCACGTCCTCGCCTGTAACGCCGTCGCCTCTTGTTATCGCCCTAACTAAAACACCATTTTCGTAAAGTAAATTTAAGCTCGCTCCGTCAAATTTAGGCTCGGCTACAAAAGTTAAATTTTCTTTCTCGCCGCGTTTTAGCCACGCATCAAGCTCAGCTAGATCAAAAATATCTTCCATACTCCACATGCGTTTGATGTGATTAGCCTTACTAAAGCCCTCTTTTACAGTACCGCCCACGCGCTTTGTAGGTGAAAAGATAGAAATTTCGCTTGGATTTGCCTGTTCGAAGGCCAAAACCGCGTGATATAGTGCGTCGTACTCCTCGTCGCTTGCAAGTGGCTCGTCATCGTCGTAGTAGGCCTTTGCCCATGTATTTAGCGTATCTACCGCTTTTTCGTACTCTTGTTTTGTCATTTTTGCTCCAAATTTACACCGCATTTTATCTTAAACATACTTTATAAATGATCCAAATTTAGCTCTCTTGCGTCACAAAGATGGACATTTTTATAGACCTTTGCTATCTCATCCCTCACCCTCATCAGCGCAAAGCCAAGTAAATTTTGCCCGCGCCACTTCATAGGATTTTGCGCATTTTCATCGCTTGCGGCCAAACCTATGCCCCAGATTTTATCAACTGGGCTTGCCTCAACCAAAATTTTACTACCAGTTTGGAGCAGAAAGTCTCGCAAAGGGGCATTTTGGCTAAATTTTAGATAGCTAGCATTTAGCACGACGCCAAATTTGATCTCATCCCAGACCTTAGCGTCAAAGCCTCGCACCTGCCTGCCAAGTGCCTTCATCTGCGCTGGATCTTTGGCGGATAAAATTTGCTCCAACGCCTCCTTATCGCCAAAGCACTCAGCCTTTTTAGCCTTGCACTCTACCAAAGCGTGGCTTGACTCATCGCCTCGTGCATATCAAAAAGCTGCTTGTGCTCGGCCACATCGTGCGTCCTAATGATCTGTGCGCCGTTTTCGAAGGCCTTTAAGTGTAGGTAAAGCGAGCCTGGTAATCGGTCTTTAACCTCGCTTGGGTAGTAGTGATTTATCACTGATTTGCGGCTCGCACCAACTAGCAACGGACAGTCAAATTTTAAAAAATGTTCCAAATGCTTAATAAGCAGTAAATTTTGTTCAGCCGTCTTGCCAAAGCCAATACCCACATCAAACACTAGCTTTTTGGCGCCAAGCTCTCTAGCCAGGGCTATCTTTTGCTCAAAAAAGTCTGCTATCTCGCCGATTAGGTCGTTATATTTTGGTGCAACCTGCATGGTGGCTGGATTGCCTTGCATATGCATCATGCAAAACTCAGCATCGTATCGCGCCGCAAGCGTGGCAAGTGAGGCGTTTGCCGTGATATCATTTATCATTTTAAAGCCGTGATTTAGGGCAAATTCAAGGCAATAAGGATCAAAGCTATCAAGGCTAAATTTCGCCTTTTCGTGCAAATTTAGCTTGTAAATTTCCTCTACGATATCTTTTATGCGCCTAAATTCCTCTTCACGGCCGCAATACTCGCTCCCTGGCCTTGAGCTAACACCACCAAGGTCGATATAGTGAGCTCCTGCTTCTATCATGTATTCTATTTTTGAGATACCGTTTTGCGTATTTATGCGGCTTTGTTCATTAAAGCTATCTGTGTTTATGTTTGCAACGCCCATTATAAGAGGCTTTGTTGGCTTTATAAATTTTGTCTCTAAAAAGGCTGCTAAATTTTTAAGTCCAAAGTCTTGCAACTTCTCCTTTTTAGCTAGCTGCCTAAGCTGCGCATTTGTCGCCATTAGCAATGCTTTATTTAGACTCTGCTTGCCCAAAATCGTATCTTTATGCGTCACAAGCTCAGCTCCAACGCTTAGGGCATCTTGCTTTAGAATATTTGCCGCTGGGGTTTTTATCTCATCTATGTAAATAAAATTTATCTCGCTCTTTTCGTACATGAGCTTCGCACCAGCAGGACTTGGTGAAATGGCTTTGCAAATTTCATCAAAGTCGCTTTTGTTATCTATCTTATAAAATTTCAACGTCGTCCTTTTTGAAATATAGCAAGCAGTAGTGGCGTTAGCACGGCGTGAGACTTAGCATTTAGATCTGCTAGCTTTATAAGCGAGAAAAAATAATCCATCTCATCGCCGCTAAATTTATACCCAGCATCAACTGCTTTTGTCACGATAACGCCAACAAGCTCTTTTAGCTCGTTTTTGCCAAATTTCTGTGCTTGCTCGTCTGCGATCTTTTGATCGATAAAACTTGTTAACTCTTTTAAGCTAAGCGATTTTAAATTTAGATCAAGAGTTATTTTTGGCTTTTTTGTGAGATTATTTTCTATGAGCATTCTTGATCTAATCGTTGGTAGAAGTAAATTTTTACTCTGCGTTGCTATTATAAATTTGATATTTCTTGGAGGCTCTTCGATGATCTTTAAAAGTGCGTTTTGAGCCTCTGTCCTAAAAGAATTAGCATGTATTACTAAAATTTTTTCATCTTTTTCAGCAATGTAAGCTTCTGCGATGACCTCTTTTGCATTTTCTAGCAAAAAATCATCACTTATAAAAAATCTTAAATTATTTATGCCAAACTCACTTTCAAGTTTGGCTTTTAAACTTTCAAAATCGCTTGTAACGACGATTTTATTAAGCATTTAGAGTATCACCTTAGCAAAGAGCGCAGCATCGATGCTTTTATCAAAAATTTTGCAAAGGCTTATTAGTTTAACGTCTAAATTTTCATCACTTGAGCTAAGAGTAAAGCTATTTTGTGCCTGCTCGTCAAATAGCCACATATAACTATCCTCATCACTTTTGGCTAAATTCGCATATCTATCAAGGCTCTTTCCGATATAAAAAAACAAGTATCCGTTTGGGAAAGCAAGACTTAGCATATCTTTTAGAAGCTGCTTTTGCTCATTTGTCTCTATCTCATCAAGTGATGGATAAAGCGATCTTAGGCTAAAAAATGGCAAAAACGGCCTTATGCTTTTTGAATGGTTCATCTTTTTTAAAAGATAAGTTTCAAACCATCTTCGCTCTTCATCACTTATAGTTATAAAAGCCCTTCCTTCAAGTAAAAATTTAAGCCTAGATGCGAGCAAAGGCGTCCATTCAACACGCCTTTCCTCCATCCAGCTCATCAAAGGGCCTTCGTCCCTAATAGCCTTTAATGTCCACTGAATAAAATCTTGCATTATTTATCTAGCTTATAAGCATCGTGAAGTACGCGAACCGCTAGCTCACCATATTTTTGATCAACGATCATTGAAATTTTTATCTCGCTTGTTGAGATCATTTGGATATTTATACCCTCTTTTGCAAGCGTTTCAAACGCTAAACATGCTACACCGCTATGGCTTTTCATGCCGACGCCAATAACTGAAACTTTCACGATCGCGTCATCAAATTCTATATGTTTTGCAGCTGAGAGCTTTTGCATAGTCTCTTTTGCTAGTTCAAGCTCATTTTGTGGCACTGTAAAGCCTAAATTTGTAGTGCCGTCATGTCCTACGTTTTGGATTATCATATCTACGTTTATGTTTTCATGAGCTAAAGCTGTAAAAATTTCTGCTGCGATGCCAGGCTTATCAACTACGCCTCTTAGAGTTACTCTTGCTTGATTTTTATCTAGTGCTATTCCGCTTACTAAAACTGCTTCCATATTGTCATCTTCCTTTGCTATTAATGTACCTTCGTTGTGATTAAAGCTACTTCTTGTAATGAGTTTTACATTTAGTTTTTTTGCTAGCTCGACTGAGCGATTTTGTAGTACCTTTGCGCCAGCAGAAGCGAGCTCTAGCATCTCATCATAGCTTATCTTCTCAAGTTTTTTTGCCTTTTTTTCTATCCTTGGATCTGTCGTATAAACGCCATCAACATCGGTAAAAATTTCGCATAGATCAGCATCAAGCGCCCCTGCTAATGCAACTGCACTAAGGTCACTACCGCCTCTACCAAGGGTTGTGATATTACCTTTTTCATCTATACCTTGAAAGCCAGCTACAACTACGATTTTGCCAGCTTTTAGCTCGGCTTTTAGCCTAGCAGTCTCTATCCTTTCGATCCTTGCTTTTGTGTGAATATCATCAGTAATTATGCCTGCCATCGCACCTGTCATACCCACACACACATAGCCTTTTGCATTAAGTGCGATCGTTAAAAGCGCGGTCGTTACTTGCTCTCCAGAGCTTAAAAGCATATCAGTGGCGACACCATCTGGATGTTTTGAAAAATACTCACTATATTCAACCAATTGATTTGTAACTCCGCTCATCGCAGAAACTACCACAACTACGTCTGCACCGCTATTTTTTGTCTCAATGACTCTATTTGCCACAGCTTCGATGCGTTCAAGTGTTCCTACGCTAGTTCCGCCAAATTTTTGAACGATCAACATCAAAAATATCCTTTCTCTTTAAAATAACTCAAAACCTTTTCATAAATAGGCTTTTTAAAGTGATTTATTCCCTCTAAACTTCTACCAAAATCTACAAATTTATATTCACTAAACTCGGGATGCTCTGTCTTTAAATTTATGCTGGCACCATTTTTAAGTCTAACCAAAAAATATTTTTGCGTCTGTCCATCAAATGGATAAAATTTCTTTGCCGCATTAGCTGGAAAGTCGTAGCTTAGCCACTGCGGATACTCATCTAAGATATCGATTTTATCAGTTCCGATCTCTTCTTTAAGCTCCCTTTTTAAAGCCTGCTTTGGACTCTCACCTTCGTCTATTCCGCCTTGAGGAAACTGCCAAATATCATCCATATCCACCCTTTTTGCGACTAAAATTTCACATTTAAATGGATACAAGCTAGACAAAATAACAGCTGCCACATTTGGTCTGTATTTTTTTTGCATGATTTTTCCAAAAATTTTATTTGGGATAATAACTAAAAAGAGTTAAGAGATAGATAAATAAGACTACTTTTTACGCCGTTTGTAGTAAATCACATAGCCACTAAAAAGTAGCACGCCAACTCCACAAGAAGCCATAAAAAAGATAAATTTTCCAGCCTCTTTGAATGTATATCCAGCGTGCAAATCAAGCATAAATTTATAAATTTCAAAAGATTTTGGCATGGTATTTTTTAAAATTTCTCCACTTGCCGTATCGACCGCAAGCCTAACGCCGTCACTCTCACTAGCTCCTTTTGGTAAGTAAAAGATCATAAATTTTACGCCGTCTTTATTGAGAATAAAATTTAAAGCATCAAACTCATTTCCAAATTTTAAAGTAAAAATTTCATAAGCTTTTTGAAGATTTTCTACCTTTTGCTCATCATTTAGGCTAAAACCATTTTTGCTAGTAAAATTTGGCTTTTTAAATACCTTTTGCTCGCCACAAATTTGATTTATGACCTTAGCAAAGCTCTCATAAGAAAAGTATAGACCGCTAACACAGATAATAAACAAAATGGCTCCTAAATAAAGCCCTAAAAATCCATGCAGCGAATATAAAAATGCAAATTTCTTTGCCTTTAGATTTAGCTTAAAGGCGCTAATAATTTTACTTCTAAATCTCCAAAAATGTATCAGCACCCCGGTTATTAAAATCACAAGTAGTGCAAGCGTTGAAATCGCCACTAGCTCACTTGCAAATTTAGATAAATTTTCATTTTTGAATAGAGCTAGTCCTAGATTTTTATGTAAATTTAAAGCTAGGCCTATAAATTTTTCCACACTATTTTCAGAGACTACCTCGCCCGTATATGGATCTATAAAGAACGACTTAAACTCGCCATTCTCGCTTGTGCCACTTACTACATAAGCCCTATTTATCTTACCTTTTATCTTTATATAACTAAGGTTAAAATTTGGCCAAGTCTTACTAAAGACCTTTAAAATTTCATCTATTTTTAAAGCACTTTTATTAGTTGCTATGTCTATCTCATCTTTGCTAAAAGCCTCAATTATCTCATCATGGTACGAAATAATCGCTCCACTAATTGAGATTATCAAAAGCGGCAAAGCAAATATAAGAGCTAAAATTAAGTGAAATTTTCGCCAAATTTTAAACATTTTAAAACTTTAGATTAAAGCCAAGTTCGATCTTTTGTCCATCAACTATCAAAACATCATATCTGCCTGATCTTGTCGTAAAAAACTCGTTAAAGAGATTATAAACGCTTAAGTTTAGGCTGAAATTTTTAGTTACATTGTAGTTTATGCCAAGATCTGCGATCACATAAGCTCTCATATCATCAGCATAGCTAAATGAGTTTTTAGTTCTACCATAATAATTTATCTGTGACCAGAAATTTAGCCATCTATTTAGCTCGTAGTTCGCTCCAAATTTAAATGTATGAAGCGGATAGTTGTTCAAGCTTTTACCAACTTCTGATCCATCTTTTTGTTTTGATTTTGTATAAACATAGCTTTGATTTAGTCTAAGAGCATTTGTCACCTGCCACTCATTTGTTAGCTCAACTCCGTAAATTTCAGCCTTACCGATATTTATACTCTCCCAAATACCATTTGGATAAATTTTGCCTTTATGCCTGCAAACACTGCCTCTTGAGCAGATAGGTCTGTAACTTAACATATCTTTAAAACTTGTGTAAAAGCCAGTTAAAGATGTTTCAAAACCTTCATTGTTATTATAAACGCCACCAAATTCATAACTTACGCTTGTCTCTGGCTTAAGGCTGCTTCTACCAAGCTGTGCTCCACGTCCTCCAGCAAATGGCAAAGCAAGATCTTGCGTGCGTTGCTTGATATCAGGTGTCGCATAACCTGTGCTAACTCCGCCTTTTAGAGCAAAAAAGTCATTTAAGTTATAGATACCATAAATTCTTGGTGAAACGTGCGAGCCATAGTTCTCATCGTAGTTATAGCGAATACCAGTACTTAAGATAAAATCTTTTGTAAGATGATAATCGTCTTCGCCGTAAAGTGAAACATCATATCTTTTTACATTTGCCGCATCTGCTGTGGTGGCCTTTTCGTCAAGCTTTTCTTTTTTAGCGTTTAGTCCTAATGTAAAGGCATTATTATCGGTAAAATATGAGCCTTTTGTATCAAAGTTTAGAGTCTTTAGCGTCAAATTTTGTTGTGCTATCTCTTTTATCTTGCCGTAAGATAAATAGCTTTGAAGCAAGATATTATCAAGCCTTGCTTCGTGGCTTAAATTTATCACATCACCTTTTATTCTCTCGCTAGCAACTGAGTTAGTGCCAGTTGATAGTGTTTTGCCTTTAGTTCTTTTATATTTTACATCGCTTCTTGCAAGCTCAAGCGTAAGATCATTATTTTCATTTGGCTTTAAAAAGAGCTTCGCGCCAAAATTTCTATCTTTTTGCTCTCTGTTTGCATAAGAAATTTTATCTTCTGATTTATTTAAATTTTTACCATAAACAGAAACACTTAAAACATCGTCAATTAGTCCAGAGTGCAAATAAAGGCTATTGTAAAGCTCACCACTTATATTTTTATTTCTTGCAAATTTGTAGCTTGAGCCAAGATTTGCACCAAATTCATTACTAAACTCATCTGTAATGATATTTATAACTCCGCCTAGTGCGTCACTTCCATAAAGCGAGCTCATAGGTCCACGTATCACTTCGATACGGCTTATCGCACTTGCTGGTGGGATGAAACTATATGAGCCTCCAACGCTTCTAAGCCCTTTATAGGCGTTATCGCCTGGTACTGGCATGCCATTTACTAAAATTTTAGTAAATCTTGGTGAGAATCCACGTATAGAAATTCCTCGTCTATTTGCCGCTTCGGGAGTAGTTCCAAAAAGACTTGGGATATCCTTTGTCATACTCTCGATATCTTTGTGATTTTTCTTTTCTAATGCCTCTTTAGTTATAACACTAAGCGTTGCTGGTGCGTCTTTGATATTTTGCTCAAATCCTGTCGCACTAACTACTTTAACTTCTGGCAGAACCTTATCTTCATTTGCAAAAAGCGGTAAATTTATAAAAATTGCCGCACAAATAGAAATTTTTAATGCACTTTTCACAAAAACTCCTTATAAAAATTTAATGCACATTTTACTAAAATTAAATAATCGTTATCAATATCATACGTAACGCTAAAGGGATTAAATTTAACGCTTGAGGGATAAAATGATAAATTTAGACAAAAAATATGGAACGAGCAAAATATCTCAAAAGGAAAAACAAGTAAGCGTGGAGTTTTTCAAGCAAAGCAGCGGTATTAGCTATCTAAAAAGTGAAATTTTATGTAATGGCAGGATAAAAATAGATCGTCAAAAGTCTAAAAAATACCTATTTTTAATGTTTAATGAGGCTAAAAACGATCTTTGCTTTAAGCTTGATAGAAAAGAGTATATTTTAAACAAAGATGAATTTTGCATTGGGCTTGTTAATGACGATTTTAAAGGCATCTTTGAGTATCAAAATAAATTTTATAAGACAAAAACACT
The DNA here is from genome assembly GCF_002913045.1 of Campylobacter concisus. Lineage (NCBI taxonomy): Bacteria > Pseudomonadati > Campylobacterota > Epsilonproteobacteria > Campylobacterales > Campylobacteraceae > Campylobacter > Campylobacter concisus. The sequence goes on from NZ_PPAF01000043.1 coordinate 14,888, forward strand.
ACTTTTTGATGAAAGTTATGAGAATAAGCTTGAGATATTTGCTGGACTTAGATTTGATGATAAATTTGAGCTTTTGAAATATAAAAAAGATTTAGCTCAAATTTGCGTTTTAAATGAACTTGAGACGACAAATTTATATGAAGGCGCAATGAGGGAAATTTTTACCGAGTCAAAAATTTTAGAGCTTATTTATAAAAGCAAAATACAAAAAGAGAGCGAAATTTCACTTAATAGTGACGAAGAAAAGACTCTTTTAAAGGCTAAAACGATCTTGTTAAGTCGTATGCAAAATCCTCCAAGCATCAAAGAGCTAGCTCATCTTTGTGGCACAAATGACTTTTGGCTAAAGAAAAATTTTAAGCTATTTTTCAAAGATACGATCTATCAACTCTTAGCAAAAGAGCGTCTAAAACTTGCTTTTACTCTTTTAGAGCAAAATGATATAAGTATAAAAGAAGCTGCAAATATCGTAGGCTATACAAATGCTGCACATTTTGCAAAAATTTTTAAGATAAATTTTGGCTTTTTGCCAAGCAAACTCTTAAAGACTAAAAACTACTTTTAAACTGCTCTAAATGCCAAATTTCTTATAATCCCCAAAATTTAAAAAGAGAGAAATTTGCAAGTTTATATCCATGTGCCATTTTGCGAAAGCAAGTGTCCTTATTGTGCTTTTGGCTCAAGTGATGACGATTTTAATAAGACTAAAGCTTATTTTCAAGCGCTAGTTCTTGATCTAAATTTTCAGCTAAAAAGCCAAAATGTAAAAGAAATTTCAAGCGTATTTTTTGGTGGAGGCACACCAAGTGCTGTAAATGCTAAATTTTATGATGAAATTTTTGACGTTTTATTACCTCTTTGCACACCTTCAACTGAAATAACACTCGAAGCAAATCCAAACTCAGCAAGCCTTGCTTGGCTAAAACATGTTAAAAATTTAGGTGCAAATCGCATAAGCTTTGGCGCTCAAAGTTTTTTTGAAGATAAGCTTAAATTTCTTGGGCGCATTCACAGCAAGGAGCAAATTTTTAAAGCAGTTGAAAATGCTGGAAAAGCTGGCTTTGAGAGCATAAATTTAGACCTCATCTATGACACCAAATTTGACACTAAAAAACACCTTTTGGCTGAGGTTGAAAATTTAAAAAGCCTTGCTATCACGCACCTAAGTGCTTACTCGCTCACGCTTGAAGAAAATACTCCATTTGCTGGCAAAAAAAGCTATAAAAAGGATAGCGATAGCCTGGCTAAATTTATGATAGAACAAATTGGGCTTGCTGGCTTTGGGCAGTATGAAATTTCAAATTTCGGTCAAATTTGCAAGCACAATCTTGGCTACTGGCAAGGCAAAAACTATCTTGGCGCAGGGGCTTTTAGTGTGGGTTTTGTGGATGGCACCAGATACTACGCCAAAAATAGCATAGATGCCTATATAGCACAGCCAATGCATAGAGAAAAAGAAATTTTAAGCCAAAACGAGTTAGTAAGAGAGCATATATTTTTAGGGCTTAGAAGCATAGTCGGAGTAGATGCTACTCGCTTAAATAAATCACAGCTAAGCAGAGCAAATTTGCTTGTGGAAAATAAAAAACTTGATCTTAAAAACGGTAAATTTTATAATCCAAATTTCTTATTAAGCGACGAGATCGCACTCTTTATCGAGGGCTAAATTTATAAAATTTTGAGCAAAGTCAAGATAAAATACAAAGCTTAAATAAAATTTAATAGAGGCAAAAATGTTTGGAATGAGTTTTTCTGAAATCTTAGTTATCGCCATTATTGCAGTGTTAGTTTTAGGTCCTGATAAGCTGCCAAGCGCGATGGTTCAGATTGCAAAATTTCTAAAAATGTTTAAAAAAGGCATAAATGACGCAAAATCAACATTTGATCAAGAAATGAAGATAGCTGAGCTAAAAGAAGATGCCCAAAAATATAAAGAAAGCATAACTAAAAGTACGCAAAGTATGCGTAAAAAGCTTACTTTTGAGGAGCTTGACGAGATCAAAAAAAGCGCAAATGATATCACTAACGATATACAAAACGTCGTAAGCGACACGAAAAAAACGGTAGAAAATATACAAAATCCAACAAATTTAGTTAAAGATGCGATCTTAAACGATAAAAAAGAGGCGTAATGTTTGAAGAGTTAAGACCCCATTTAATCGAGCTTAGAAAGAGACTTTTTATAAGCATAGTAAGCGTTTTTATCTGCTTTGGCATCTGCTTTACTTTTTGGAACCCACTGCTTGCATGGATGAGCGAACCACTAAAACAAGTACTTCCTGCTGGCTCAAACATCATCTTTACTCAAATTCAGGAGCCATTTTTTACAGCGATGAAGGTTGCATTTTTTGCTGGTCTTATCGTTGCTTTACCTATAATATTTTGGCAATTTTGGCTATTTGTCGCACCTGGACTTTATGATAATGAAAAAAAATATGTGATTCCATTTGTTGTTTCAGCTTCATTTATGTTTGCGTGTGGAGCGGCATTTTGTTACTACGTGGTCATCCCACTTGGCTTTGCATTTTTGGTAAATTTTGGTGGCCAGCTCTTTACGGCTCTACCAAGCATTGGCGAGTATGTTGGCTTTTTTGCAAAACTACTAATTGGCTTTGGAATTTCATTTGAGCTACCAGTCATTACATTTTTCTTAGCAAAGATCGGACTTGTCGATGACAAAATGCTAAAAGATTACTTCAGATACGCTGTTGTTATTATCTTTATCTTTGCAGCCATCGTTACACCACCTGATGTAATAAGTCAAGTCTTAATGGCACTACCACTCATCGGACTTTATGGAATTTCAATAATCGTCGCCAAAAGAGCTAACAAGAGTGACGATGAAGATGAAAAAGAAGAACAAGACAGCGACGTAGCAAGCGATGAGTAATATAAACGACGTCTCAAGTTATGATTATTTTTTGCCGGAAGAGCTCATCGCAAAAGAGCCAGTTTTGCCAAAAGAAGAGGCAAGATTGCTTGTCTATTTTAAAAATACAAAAGAGATAAAACACTACAAATTTAAAGATCTCTCCAGCCTTATTCCAGATGATGCTGCAGTTATTTTTAATAACACAAAAGTTATCAAAGCTCGCATTTTAGGACAAAAAGAAAGCGGCAGGGCTTGCGAAGTGATGCTAAACCAGCCCATAGGCGAAAATAAATTTAGCGTCTATATAAGAGGCAAAGTAAGTGCTGGTAGCGTTTTAAATTTTCCTGATAACCTAAAAGTAAATGTGCTTGAGCTAAATGACGATGGCACAAGAGTGGTAAATTTTACGCAAAATGGCGTTTTGCTTGATAATGTTCACCTTTTTAGTGAGCTTGAAAAGATCGGTCACGTTCCACTTCCGCCATACATTAAAAGGGCTGACACAAAGGATGATGAGAGCTGGTATCAAAGCATATTTGCCAAAAATAGTGGTGCAGTGGCAGCTCCGACAGCTAGCCTTCACATAAGTGAACAAATGCTAGAGCAGATAAAAGCAAAGCATGAAGTCGCCTACATTACGCTTCACGTTGGCGCTGGGACATTTAAAGGTGTGGAGTGCCAAAATATAAATGACCACAAAATGCACTCAGAATTTTACGAGCTAAGCGAGCAAGCTCAAGAGATTATAAATTCTAATAAACCAATCCTTGGCGTTGGCACGACGGTTACTAGATGTGTTGAAGAATTTGCAAGAAGTAAGCAAGTAAGCGGCTTTTGTAAGTTATTTTTAAACCTAAATAATAAACCAATTAGACAAAACTACCTTCTTACAAATTTTCATCTACCAAAATCAACCCTAATAATGCTAGTTACTAGCTTCATAGGACTTGAAGAGACGATGAGGATTTATAAAACGGCAGTTGATGAAAAGTATAGATTTTACTCATACGGCGACGGGATGTTGATAATATGAAAGATAAGCCTATCGATATCATAAACAGAATGGAAATTTTTCTTAGCGCCATATACCAAGACGCACAAGATACTAAAAATTCCATCATTTTTAGCTACGATCCAAGTTATCCAAGGCTTTTAAAATTTGATGCCACAAATCTCATAAAAACACTTGAAAATATTTGCAAATTTTTCCTTTACTCTACCGAATATACGGACATTTACATTCTCTTTCAACTTAAAAATTATAATCCCAAATCTGTACATTTTGACATTAAAATAAAATCTAGCCATAGCGTAATGAGGCCAAGCCACTACTATCTCAGCAAGATAAACAACTATCTAAAAAAAGCAAATGAATCTATGATCTCTCACAATGATGGAGAATTTTTAATATCTTTTAGTGCGGCACTAACAGGCGATAGAGCTAGCCAAAGACAAATAAATATCAAAAATCAAACAAATACAAATATCTTAGTTGCTTGCAATGACGATGCTTTGTTCGACACCATCAGTGCTCAGATAAATTTTTTAGGTCTAAAGGTTATCGGCAAAAACGACCTTAGCAATCTAATGAGACACATAAAAGATTCTATTTTTACTCCATTTGTTATTTTTATCGATAGTAAAATTTTAAAAAATGAAGCGATGTTAGAGGATATACTTGAGTTTAAAAATATTAAGAATTTTCGTATCGTAGCCATTTGTAAAAACGATGAGTCGGCTAACGATCTGCCAAATCATGTCACGGTATTAAAGCAGCCCTTTAGCACAGATAGCTTTCAGCTAGCTTTTAAAAATTCGCTCGAAAAATAGACCGATTTTGACTTTTTAATTTATCCCAAGATATCTTTTTAAAATAATAGTGGCTGAAATGCTATCTAGCCTACCATCTCGCTTTGTATTTGTGTAAATTTCACTAGCTTCACTGCTGCTAAAGGCCTCATCTTGATAGACAATATTTGCCTTTACATCAAGAAGTGAAACAAAATGCTCGATGCGTCTTCTCATCTCATCTTCGCTACTACCGCCGATTGGCACACCTACCACTAGCGTATCTGGGGTATATTCATTTACCTTTTGGCTCACATCTCTTGCAGCTTGATTTCTATTTTTTCTAAGCACTGGCTCAAGCGGAGTCACGATCTCGCCAAAACCAAAAGCAAGCCCTATTCGCTTTAACCCAACATCAATAGCCATAAATTTCTCTCTCATAGCACGCTCTTTACTCTTAGATTTGAAATTTCAACCAACCCTTCAAGCTCGTACTCATAGATGATATCGCCAAATTTTGCCAAAACTTCATCAAGACTTACGCCATTTTTACAAAATTCTAAAATCTCATCACTAGTTTTTTCTTGCTCTTTTATCTCGCCAAAAAGTGAAGCAAATTTATGATAGTTATCGATAAGCTCAGCTTTTTTATTTGCAAGCAAAAAATTTGTCCCATCGCTTTCACCCATACGTTGTGGAAGTACATAAACTGGAATTTTAAGCTCATTTGCAAGCCTTGCACTTTGCATAGAGCCACTTTTAAGATCAGCTTGCGCGACTACTAGAGCTTCACAAAGCCCCACAACTATGCGGTTTCGCTCCAAAAATCTATAAGCAAGTGGCGGCTCGCCTTCATCATACTCACTAAGTGCCAAGGCTTTGGTGTAAATTTCATTTATCGCCGCTTTATTTTGGCTTGGATAGATAGTGTCAAGTCCATTTGCAAAAACGCCAATGGTTCGTGGCATAGCAGCTTTATGAGCCGCGATATCCACGCCGATAGCTCCGCCACTTACCACACAGATATTTGCACTTTTTAGTGCTGCGCAAAGTGCTGTGACGCACTCTTTTGTATAAACACTTGCCTTTCTTGAGCCAACAACTGCAATCTTTGGTAAGGATAAAAGCGAAGTATCTCCGATAAAATTTAGCTGTTTTGGTGGATTTTTTAGTCTATTTAACGGCTCTGGGATAAAGTCAAGTCTCATAAAATATCTTTTAAATAAACCACATCAACATCTTTTAAGATGTTGTTTTTGCTCTCTTTTATCACTGTGATCGTATTTTTCTTTGGATGCCCAATGGCGATCGCATAGCCTCTTTTTTTAGCCAAATTTATAGCAGCCACAAGCTCACGCCTAACAGCACTAGCCGATGGATCGTCGTCTAAAAATATATCTCTTGAAATGTATGGTTGATTATGTTTTTTTGCAGCTCTTGCTACTGCGGTTTGAGCGATAGTTTTGCTATCAATAAAGACAAAGCCCTGCTCTATCAGCGCCCTATAAGCCTTATCCATAGCGTCAAAATCACTTGTAAAGCGTGATCCTGTGTGGTTGTTTATATATTTTGCACGCGGGAAGTCTTTGCGTATCTTTTTTATCTTTTCGTGTATGCTCTCAAAACTCTCGTTGATCGTAAGAGTTCCTATCTCTGGGCTATCAAAGTGTTTTGCTTGCATCGGAAGATGTATCATGTAAAACTCAAATGTTCTTGCGATATTTGGAGTATCTGGATGAGTCTTTGTCGCTGGAAAAATAGACGGTGTGATTTTTAAGCCAAGTGACTTTATCATACTTGCATGTTCAAATGTCGCCACATCGTCTATTATGATAACGAGCTTTGCACGTCCTTTTATGCTGGCATTTGGCGTAAAAGGTACCGCTTCAAAGCTATCTTTTTTTATATTTTTTTCTTCATATTTTGTTTTTTCTATATTTTTAATGGTTAAATTTTCATCTTTTTTAGCTGGCTCGACTTTTGTGTTCTCGCTTTTAAATTTCTCTTTTTTTTCTATTTCAGTACTTTTATTTTGATAGACTTTTACTTCAAAATTTTGGGGTTTTAACTCGGTTTTTTGTTCGATTTTTGAGCTATAAAATGGCTCTATCTTTTGTTCATTTTCTATTACACTAGGCTCTGTATTTTTATAACTTGCGAGTAAATTTTTAGTATCGTTTTGCTCTTTTTTTATCTCTTCTTTTTTGGCTTCACTCTTTACTTCAGTTATCTTTTTTTGCTCTTTTGGCTCAACTTTTGAATTTAAAACAAGCTCACTTTTATACTTAGGATCGGTAAAAATTTTACTTAAATTTTCATCTTCATCAAATTTTAGAGGGTATTTTCTCTTTTCGTATTCTTGTTTTTTCTCTTTACTAGCAACCTTTGGTTCTGCTTTTTTTGGAATTTGTTTCTCTATCTTTGACTCATTTGTTTTGCTTATCTGTTCTACACCATTATTTTTTATACTAAGAGCTACGCTAAGTGCTATTATCAAAATAGCTGCGATAATGCCGATACCAAGATAGGTTTTATTGTGGGAGCGACCTGCACTCTTTTTTGTAGGTCGCTTCTTTGTAGTCTTTTTTTCGTTCAAGGCTTAGTTTTTATTTTGATCTATAAGTTTGCCGTTAGTTATCCAAGGCATCATTGCGCGAAGTTTTTTGCCAGTTTGATTTAGCAAACTTCTCTCAGCTATACTGCGTTCAGCGTTCATTCTTACATATCCTGCTTTTCTCTCTAGGATGAAGTCTTTTGCAAATTTGCCATTTTGAATCTCTTTTAAAACTTCTTTCATAGCTTTTCTGCTCTCTTCGCCAACCACTCTTACACCGCTTACGTAATCACCGTATTCAGCGGTGTTTGAGATAGAATAACGCATATCGGCCATGCCACCTTGATACATCAAATCAACGATTAGTTTTAGCTCGTGCAAGCATTCAAAATACGCCATCTCAGGCTCATAACCAGCCTCTACAAGCGTATCAAAACCAGCATTTACTAGCGCGCAAAGACCGCCACAAAGTACTGCTTGTTCACCAAACAAATCTGTTTCAGTTTCATCTTTAAATGTTGTCTCAATAATGCCGGTTCTACCGCCACCTATACCGCAAGCATAGCTTAGAGCGATCTCTTTAGCCTTTCCGCTTGCATTTTGCTCAACAGCGATAAGATCAGGTATGCCACCACCTCTTACAAATTCGCTTCTAACTGTGTGCCCTGGAGCTTTTGGAGCGATCATAATGACATCTATATTTGCTGGGGCTTTTATCTGGCCAAAATGAACGTTAAAACCATGTCCAAACGCGATAGCAGCGTGATCTTTCAAATTTGGTTCAATCTCATTTTTATAAATTTCTGCTTGAAGCTCATCTGGAGTTAAAATCATAACCACATCAGCGCCCTTTGTAGCTTCGCTTACGGTTTTTACCTCAAAGCCTTTTGCCTCAGCCTTTGCCCAGCTTTTGCCACCTTTTGAAAGGCCAATCACGACGCTTACACCGTTATCTCTTAAATTTTCAGCATGTGCATGACCTTGTGAGCCAAAGCCGATAATTGCTACTTTTTTACTTTGAATAAGGCTTAAATCGCAGTCTTTATCATAATAAACATTTATAGCCATTGTTACTCCTATTATTAAAATTTGGCAAAATTATAACTTTAGCCAGCAAAAATTCGGCTGAAATATATGGAAACTCTTTTTAAGTTTTATGATAATTTATTTTGATAAAATACGCTGAAATTTCAAAAAAAGAGATAACTCAATGAATGAATCAGTTTTTAAAAAAATCAAAGCACTTCCACCATTAGATGACACAGTTATACAAATTCAACGCTTACATGCGGACGAAAACAGCTCAATAAGTGATCTTACAAAAGTGGTCGAAAAGGATCCGATGCTAACAGCAAATATCTTGCGTTCAGCAAACTCTCCACTTTATGGGTTTTCTCAAGAGATCACAACCATCGCAAGAGCTATTTCTCTTTTTGGTATGGCTACTATTCGAGGTTTTGCGCTTTCAAGTACGATTAAAAAGAGTTTTTCTATAAATTTAGAGCCTTATGGCATTACTACACAAGATTTTTTAAATATCTCGATAATACAAAATGCACTGATGTACAATTGGCATTCTAAAGTTAATCCTAAAAGCTTAGAAATTCTCTCTCCAGCTTCATTTATGCTTGAGATTGGCAAAATAGTTCTTGCTCATGAATTAGCTGAAAATAAACAAGACGTCGAATTTAGGGAAAAACTTAAAAATATATCTAGTCCAATCGATCTTGCCCTATTTGAAACAGAAATTTTAGATATGTCAAATGAAGAAGTTACGGCTAAAATTTTTGAACAATGGAACCTTGAGACAGAGCTTAGCAGCTCAATACTCTATTCAAATAATCCAGAAGAGGCACCAGATCATATAAAAGATTACGCAAAAGCCCTAAAAGTGATAAAAACAGCTGTAAATATTTTTAATCAACTTGATGATATAAGCATACAAAATACTCTACCCCTTCTTGACGAATACGGCTTTGGACATGATACGTTTTTAATGGCTGTCGCTAAAGTCAAAGATAATTTGTGAAAGAATTTCTAACCTCACTACTAGTTGGCATCAAGGAAAAAGAAGTTTCAAACGAAGATAAAGAGATTTTACGAAATCTCTTAAATCTTGGTGCCGTAAGCTCCCATAAAGATAAATTTTACCTAAACAATGGCTACGTCTGCGGCAAGCTAGACATCAGCCAAAACGCAACTGGCTTTATCATGCCGTTTGACAAGCGCTTCAAGCAAGACATCATCGTTGAAAATAAAAATTTAAACAACTCTCACCTTGGCGATATCGTGTTAGCAAAGCTTTTACCGCTTAAGAAAAAACGCCAAAGCGCTAAGATAGTGATGAGTCTAAAGCTTGCAAATGAGACAAGTGTGGTCTATACAAAACGCTTTGGAGCGGCCATTTTAGGAGTAAATTTAAAAACTGGACTAAGCACGACCTTAAAAGCGACGCAAAAAAGCCTAAAGATGCTCCCACTTGGGACGCTACTAAAGATAAATAACCTAAACAACGAGATAGTTGAGGTTTTAGGAAATTTAGAAGACCCATTAAGCGATGAGAAAATTTCGCTTGCTATTTATAATAAAAACGATAAATTTAGCGAGGCCTGCGAGCTTGAGGCAAAGGCTTTTGGTGACGAAGTCGATGCTAGCATGTATCCAAATAGAGTTGATCTAAGAAATTTAGAGTTTTGTACGATCGATCCAGTCGATGCCAAAGACTTTGACGATGCCATATATTTTGATGAGAAAAAGCGAGAAATTTATGTCGCAATCGCTGATGTAAGCGAGTATGTGACCGCATATAGCGCTATTGACAGCGAGGCTAAAAAAAGAGGCTTTTCTATCTACTTTCCGCACATTTCAGTGCCGATGTTGCCACGCGCGCTAAGTGAAAATATCTGCTCGCTAAAGCCAGATGTGCCGCGCCTTGCATTTTGCTTTAAAATTTCACTTGATGCAAATAATGAGGTAAAAAAAGAGGAGCTTTTTGAAGCGATCATCCTTTCAAAAAGGCGCTTTAACTACGACGAGATCGATGAAATTTTAGAAGGTAAAAGAGAGTGTGAAATTTCATGGATCAAGCCACTTTTTAAACTCACCACGAAGCTTCGCAAAAAAAGGCTTTTGCACGCGTTTGACTTCAGGACAAAAGAGCTTAGAATGAGCCTTGATGAAGAGGGTCAAATTTTACAAACTAGATTTGAAAGTGACTCCGACTCACATAGACTAGTCGAGGACTGCATGCTTTTAGCAAACAAGGCTGCCGCAAAGCTCATCACAAAGGGTGTTTTTAGAAACCACGCTTCGCCTGATTTTAAAAAGATAGATACATTGCTTGAGGACTTGCAACTTTTGGGGCTTGATTTTGCTTATGAGAGCGACCTTGCAAATTTGATAAGAAAGATCCAAATAAAAGCCGATGAACTTGGCAACCGCGAGGAGATAGACAAACTCATCATCAAGTCTCAAAAAAAAGCTGAGTACTCAAGTGAAAATTTAGGCCACTTTGGGCTTGGATTTGATAGATACACGCACTTTACAAGCCCTATTAGACGCTATTCTGACCTTATTTTACATAGGCTCTTAAAGGCTAAAATTTCAAAAGATGACAAGCTTTACAACTTTTTACTTTTAAACATCCAAAGCACTTGCGCAAATTTAAGCGAGCTTGAAAGAGAGGCCGACAAGGTAGCCTACGACTTTATGGATAGGAAATTTGCACGCTGGGCAGCTGCAAATATCGGCAAAGAGGTACGCTGCTATGTGAGCGAAAACCAAAATGTCTTGGTTGCTAAGCTTGATGATTATTTTGTTGGAGCTAGGATTTTTATAACTGGATACAGCGCAAATTTACTTCAAAAGCTTGTCGTAAAGATCACAGAGGCTGATATCGCGAGCGCTAAAATTTTTGCAAAAGTGGTAAGAAAGATCGATGTATAGAAAAGATTTGGAGCTAAATTTAGCAAATGCAAATTTAAGCAACTACTTCTTGCTTTTTGGAGCAGATGAGTTTCAGATTGAGCTCTTTGGCAAAGAAATTTTGAGCTTTTACTCAAGCGAAGATGCAAATTTATTAAGCCTTTATTTTGACGAGTACAACTACGCGCAAGCAAGCTCTCACCTAAGCGAGCAATCACTTTTTGGCGGCAAAAATATCCTCTATGTAAAAAGCGACAAAAAGATCCCAGCAAAAGAGCTAAAAGAGCTCATCTCGCTTTGTTCAAAAAGCCAGGACAACTACTTTTTGTTTGAGCTTTATGAGTCCGATATGAAACTAGTTTTTGATACGCAAAAGGCTTTTGGGACAAATTTTGCTAGATTTTTCAAGCCCTCAACTCCAGATGAAGCGATAAATTTGCTAGCTAAAAGCGCAGCTAAAATTGGTCTAAACATAACCAAAAACGCACTTTATGAGCTTTACTTTACACATAATGAAAATTTATACCTTGCGGCAAGCGAGCTAACAAAGCTAAAGAGCCTAAACACACACATTGAACAAGATGATGTAAAAAGGCTGGTTTTTGGACTTGGTGGGATAAATTTTGATGATTTTTTTAACAAATTTATGGCACTAAAAGATATAAAAAACGACTTTTTTACCTATCTAGAAGATCCAAATTTTAATGAAATTTTACTTCTAAACTCGCTTTACAAAGCATTTTTTAGGCTATTTAAAATTTACTCTTACATTAAGATAAATGGTCGATTAAATTTAGATGAGGCAATCGGTTATCAACCGCCTGTAAATGTCGCAAATTTATTAAAAGTAAATAGCTTAAAACTAAATTTAAATACATATTTGGAGATATTTAAAACGCTAAATTTAGCCGAGTTAGAGCTAAAAACAAACACAAAAATGGATAAAGAAATTTTTGTATTATCAACTATTTTAAATTTGCAACATCTCATATCAACAGCAAATATTAAGTAACTTTAAGCTAAAATCCACCCTTGCTTAAAGCAAAATCCTTGCTCACAAAGTGAGCTAAATATCCATAAGGAGAAGAAATGAAACATTACGAGCTTTTATTTATTCTTAAGCCGACATTAACGGAAGAGGAAGTTAAAGCTAAGGTTGACTTCGTAAAAGAAGTTATAACAAAAAATGGCGGCGAAATCGCTACTGTCGTTGAGATGGGCACTAGAAAACTAGCTTATACCATCAAAAAATATGAGCGTGGAACATATTTTGTTATCTATTACAAAGCTCCACCAGCACTTCTTGCAGAGCTTACGAGAAATGTAAGGATCACTGAAGATATCATAAGATTTTTAAGCGTTAAATATGAAAATAAACGCGAAATCGCAGCTTGGGAAAGACTTTGCAAAGGTATCAAACAAACTATAAAAAAAGAGCCTCGTGAGCCAAGAGCACCGCGTGAGCCAAGAGTTGAAAAAGTAGACGAGCAAACTTTTACAGAAGAATAATCAAGGATAAAAAATGTTCAATAAAGTAGTACTGGTTGGAAATTTAACAAGAGATATCGAGCTAAGATACACTACTAGTGGATCTGCTATAGGAAATTCCGGTATTGCTGTTACTAGAAAATTTAATACTAACGGCGAAAAACGTGAGGAGACATGCTTTATTGACATATCATTCTTTGGCAAATCAGCCGAGATAGCAAATCAATATTTAAGCAAAGGCTCCAAACTTCTGGTTGAAGGAAGATTGAAATTTGATCAATGGACCGACAACAATGGACAAAACCGTTCAAAGCACTCAATCGTAGTTGAAAATATGGAGATGCTTGGCGGAAATAGCGGAGCTAATGGACAAAGTCAAGGTGGATTTAATCAAAATAGTTCGTACTCACAACAACGAAATAATGGTTCAACTAATAGCTATGGCAATGGTGGATATCAAAATTCAGCATCACAAAGACAGCAAATGCAACCACAAAATAAAAAAGTACAAGAAGAGTACTATGAGGAAAAAATCCCTGATATAAACATTGACGCCGATAATTTTGATGGCGACAACGAAATACCGTTTTAACTTAAAGGATAGAAAATGGCAGAAAAAAGAAAATATTCACGTAAATATTGCAAATTTACAGAAGCAAAAATTGATTTTATAGACTATAAAGATACTTCTCTTTTAAAGTATTGTTTATCAGAGAGATTTAAAATCATGCCAAGACGTTTAACTGGCACATCAAAAAGACATCAAGAAATGGTAGAAAAAGCGATCAAAAGAGCTCGTCATGCAGCTATTATACCTTACATAGTAGATCGCAAAGATGTAGTTTCAAATCCTTTTGATGGACTATAATTATTTAATTTATTAAACCCCTATTAATGGGGTTTAATCCTAATTTTAAATATCCTAGATTTATGTTCTTATAGATTTTTATTTATTGACTGCAGTTTAAAATATTTTTCAAGTACTATCTATAATTTTGGTTTAACTTACACGAGACAATTAGAATTTATTCAGGTGGATATCTCAAATATATACTGTCTTTAAATAACTCTATAGCATCAATTTATTAGTTCAAAATAATTTATTTTGCCATATGTGCAATTCAATATCATTGATCCATATTATTCACAATTTCCACCACGAATCACATATCATCTATCGTATAGCAATAGCTATCCATATGAGGCTAAAAGGTAAGGTACTTAAATGTCAATAAACTTTATTTGATAATCCATTTGGTATCCGTACATCTTGCAAGTGGCCTTTATTATGTATTTTATTTTAAAAATTTACTGATGCCAAACTGGCCTAACAATGCAACTAATGTTAGCCAAAAAAACAAATTTTAAACACCCTTTTCTTGACATGTAATAATGTTTTTTGTATAATCTCAATTCTTTTTTAAGCAAATGTCTTGCTAGCTCAGTCGGTAGAGCATCTCACTTTTAATGAGGGGGCCGTTGGTTCGAATCCAACGCAGGAC
>NZ_PPAF01000044.1 GCF_002913045.1 Campylobacter concisus
ATCCGCAAAGATCGCGCTCTAGACTGCAAAGCGCCTTTTGGATACTCTCTTTAAATGTCCTGCCAATGGCCATAACCTCGCCAACTGACTTCATCGCTGTGCCTAGATATGGGTTTGATCCTGGAAATTTCTCAAATGTAAAACGTGGAATTTTTGTCACTATGTAGTCAATCACCGGCTCAAAGCTAGCAGGTGTTCCTGTGATGTCATTTTTGATCTCATCTAAGCTAAAACCAACTGCAAGCAGTGTGTCTACCTTTGCGATCGGATATCCAGTGGCTTTACTGGCCAGTGCAGAGCTTCGGCTAACGCGTGGGTTCATCTCGATAACGATCACGCGGCCTGTTCTTCGATTCATAGCACACCGCACGTCGCTGCCGCCCGTATCCACGCCGCTCTCGCGACGTCTGGCCAACCTAGCGTCCCGCCCAGCTTGATCCT
>NZ_PPAF01000045.1 GCF_002913045.1 Campylobacter concisus
TTATAGAAGCGTCTTAAAAGAGCTTGAAAAACGCTTTAACGCCCTCTCATCGATCCGCTATATGATAGCAAATCCAGACATCGTCTCAAAAAGCTCCACTGAAATTTTTGAACTCTTCAGAGACTTCTTAAAATCTGCGCGTCACAACATCCTAAACCACTACGTTCGCGAAGATGTGGTTACAATCTATTTGCAAACTGAAAGCGGCCTAGCAGAGCTTGTGGTAAATGAAAATTTATGTACAAGTCCACTTAACGAAGAGGCACTTTATCTCAGTCAAAGGATAAAAGAGCGTGGCCTAGACTCGCATAGTGACGCTATAGACGTGCTTGATGATGTAGAAAAAATTGCGAAAAAAGGTGCATCTAACAAGCGCATTAAAGATCTTGGTGAGATGAATCGTGAGCAGCTTCGGGAGACTACTATGAACCCAGCTCATAGA
>NZ_PPAF01000046.1 GCF_002913045.1 Campylobacter concisus
ATACACCAATGTACCAAACCCTATCAAACTCCGAATACCTAGTGTGTAATCATGGCAGTCAGGCGGCGAGTGATAAAATCCGTCGTCGAGAGGGGAACAACCCAGACTAACAGCTAAGGTCCCTAACTCTCATTTAAGTGGAAAACGATGTGGAGTTACTTAAACAACCAGGAGGTTGGCTTAGAAGCAGCCATCCATTAAAGAAAGCGTAATAGCTCACTGGTCTAGTGATTCTGCGCGGAAAATATAACGGGGCTAAAATGAGTACCGAAGCTTTAGACTTAGTTTTACTAAGTGGTAGGAGAGCGTTGTATTTGCGTTGATGGTATACCGGTAAGGAGTGCTGTCGCGAATACAAGTGAGCATGTAGGCATGCGTAGCGATAATTGGGGTGAGACTCCCCAACGACGTAACCCCAAGGTTTCCTACGCGCTGCTCGTCATCGTCGGGTT
>NZ_PPAF01000047.1 GCF_002913045.1 Campylobacter concisus
TTGTTCTCTTTCATCGCAGTTTCAGTCACAGGCCCACCTTTGAAATCTGCCACGCAGCCGCGTAGTTTTGCAAGGCGCTCTTGAAGTTTTTCTTTGTCGTAGTCTCTTGTTGTTTCTGTGATTTGTGATTTGATCTGAGTTATTCTCGCGTCTATTGCTGACTTCTCGCCTGCACCATTTACGATAGTTGTGTTGTCTTTGTCGATAACTACACTTGAAGCTTGTCCAAGGTCGTATATGGTAGCGCTTTCAAGTGTTCTGCCTAGCTCTTCGCTGATAACTTCGCCACCTGTTAAAATAGCGCTATCTTCACGCATTGCTTTTCTTCTATCGCCCAAGCCAGGAGCTTTACCACCCGCGATATTTAGCACACCGCGACGTCTTTTTACCACAAGCGTTGCAAGTGCCTCGCCCTCGATATCTTCAGCCTTCATTAAAACTGCTTTCCCACTTTTTTGTACTCGCTCACTCACTCT